>DASXVU010000035.1 GCA_036504055.1 Methanomassiliicoccales archaeon
CCGCCAAACCCTTATTTTCATTTTTGATAATTACTTCGGGGCAATCTTTTTCATGACGCAATGTATGCCATAGGGCAACCGACGGTTGACCATGGTCATTATCAGGAAAGGAATGTTCAAGAAGGCACTGAATATGCCCGAGACGCGGCCCGCGCTCCGCCGCTACTTCGTCAACACCATATTCGATACGACATTCGTCATCCTCGGCGTCATCATCGGTTCTGCTCTTTCGCCCCACCCGAACATCGACGTGGTCAAGACCACCATAATTACCAGCGCAGTGGCTCTGGCAATCTCCACCGGCTCCAGCGTCTACGAGGCGGAGAGCCTGGAACAGAGCCGGCGTTTGGACGAGATCAGCCGGGCCATGCTGTCCTCAGTGGACGAGACCGATCTGGGCAGGACCTCCCGGGCCAGCATTATCCTGATATCGCTTGTCAATTCCCTTGCCCCGCTGCTCGCCGGGGGAGTGACACTGGTACCTTTCCTGGTCCTCCCAGCTTCTGACATCGTCTACGCGGCCGAGCTGTCGATAACGCTGGCAATATCGATGCTGTTCATCACCGGCTACTTCATGGGACGCATCGCTAACAAGAACCCTTGGATAAAAGGTACCCGGATGGCGGTCATCGGGCTGATCGCCTTCGGGATCTGCTATCTCATCGGCGCCACGGTCTGAACGATCGGCTGACTAGCATATACGGGGAACGGGATCGCCCACTGGCGGTTCCAGTATCCTCTTTCCGCCGATCTCGGTCCTAAGGACAACGTGCTTGGTGCTCTTCGTGGCCTTGCCGATAATGGCCGCGTTCCTCCCCTCGGGAAGGCTTCTCATCTTGGCCAGGATCTCTTCCGCCATTTCTGGTACGCACCCGACCACGACCTTGCCCTCGTTCCCTATGGTCAGCGGGTCCAGTCCCAGCATCTCGCTGGCGTTCTGCACTGCTTCGGACAATGGGATGGAGCTCTCCTCGAGCTCGATCCCTATCTTTGATTTCGACGACCATTCATTGACGGTGTTGGCCAAGCCCCCTCGGGTCGGGTCCTTCATGCACACCGCTCCTCCGATCTTGAGGATCTCTTCGATGAAACCGTTCAGCGGGGCGCAATCGCTCTGCAGCTTGGATTCGAACCCGTAGCCTTCGCGGAAGGAGAGCAGGGCAATGCCATGGTCGCCCATGAAACCGGAGGCGATCACCACATCTCCCTCGCGCAGGTTGTTGTCGGTCAGCCAGCAGGAGTCCACCTTGCGGTATTTGGACGCCACCGTAAGATTATGGTCCATATGAGGCGACCTCTTGCCGATAGCGGACGTGACGATGACCATCTTGTCAATAGCACCTTTCTCCATGACCTTGGTGTCCCCGGTGACCACCGGGACATTGGCCATCTTCGAATAATGGCCGATGCTCTTGGTGACCTTCTCCAAGGTCTCGAGCTCCAATCCCTCCTCAAGGATCATGGCACTGGATAATGCTAGTGGTCGGCCTCCCATGACCGCGATGTCGTTCACCGTCCCACAGACGGAAAGCGCACCGATATCTCCGCCAGGGAAGAACAAAGGCTTCACGGTGTGGCCATCGGTGGTGAACACCACATCGTCCACGACGGCGGAATCATCATACGATTCCAAGGGTACCGTTGCATTGCATTTGGGCAAAAAGGGCGCAATGTGCTCGCCGATAAGCTCTTGCATCATCTCGCCACCCGCACCGTGGCCCATCGTCACCCGCTTCATGACTGCGCATCAGGGCGGAACGGTTTAAATGTTTGTCAGAGACCTTCCTTCCGTCCCTTGGTTACAGACAACGATCCGATCAGGCCCGATGATGATGGACGAATGAACGGTCATCCCGATTTGACCTTTATCTTCTCCGCTCCTTTTTCCTTCGAGCCTATGCCGACTCTGAGGGCTAGCTTGCCCAAATGATGCTTTTGCACATCCTTCATCGCCTGGCCCAGATCTTTCATGTCATACAGCTTGCTGATCTCCACGGTAAATTTTCCGGTTTCGATCAGCTCATTGAGGTGGTCGAAGATCTCTTGACTGGGAACTCCGTCGAAGGCGATCACTTTTACTTCCTCTCTCCCCTTAGGCTCCGGTTCCACGCCGTTCGGATAGGCGATCTTGCCACCGTCCTTGACCTGCTCTTGTATCTTGTCCAGGTCTGGTCCGGTGATAAAGAACATCGCCGCATCCAGACCATCCGGCGCAAATTTCCTGACCGCTTCGCTCACGTTCTCGGTCCTGCCATCGATGGAAATGTCCGCCCCCAGACGCTTTGCTAGCTGGACTCCGTCCTTGCTCGAGGCTACGGCAAGAACTTCCGCCCCCATCAATTTGGCAAGTTGGAGGGCAACGTGTCCCACACCTCCGCTGGCCCCATATATTATCATCTTCTGCTCGTTGATCAGGTCTAGCTGCAACAGTCCGATGAGCGCGGTGACCCCGCTTGCCCCCAGTGCTCCGGCCTCTTCCAGGCTGACGTTCTTCGGGATCAAGGCCAGGTTGCCCTCATGCAGACAAACATACTCGGCATAGAACCCTCCTTTAGGGTTTCCGAACGCGTACCCGTACACCAGATCGCCTACCTTGACCCGTTTCACCATCGGCCCGACCGCCACCACCTTTCCAGAACCGTCCGAACCAAGCACCAAAGGAAATACTCCGCCGCTGCCAAGTCCTCCTTCAACTATCCAGGGATCCCAACTACCGATCCCGGCTGTCTCCACTTGGATAAGAACATCCCATTCCTCAACCGCCGGAACGGGTATTGTCGCTACGTGTAACTCCTCTGGCCCGCCATACTTGTCTATGACTACCGCTCTCATGGTCTTGGGTATCGTTGGGCTCATTTTTTCACTTAGAACGGAACTTGTAACCTTTGGTCTTTATTCATTTCCCGCCGTTTGTTGTCTTACTTTGTCTCTCGTTCGTCCTTAGCACGGAATCTTTGTGAAACCTGTGGATCTCGGTGATGTTCGTCCATGAATGCTTAATATCGGGTGACTCAGTAGTCGTCGTTGGGTCAAATCATGTACTGTCCCAAGTGCGGCACGGAATTACCAGACAATGCTGAGTACTGCATGAAGTGTGGTACGCATATTGGCGAAGCGAAGGTCAGAAAAGCTATCGATGACACAAAGCCGGTCCTTGCTCCGAGCGGGGCGGTTTCTTTGAACTGTCCGAGCTGCGGTGCTCCATTGTCGCCCAAGTTCGGTGAGATGGTCATCACATGTGAGTACTGCGGAACGGCGATCGCCCTGGGGAGCGAAGGATGGACCGGCATCAAGAAGCAGACCATGCTTCCGGTGAACTTTCCCGACACAGAGACCGTGAGCAAGAAGATCGCGCAATCCATGGATCAGGGCCTCCTTCACCGCCATCTACAGGAGAAATCGGTTCTGGAGGAGTTGAACCTAAGCCTTGTGCCATACTGGATCGTTTCCGTGTCAGCCAGGACCTCGATCATCTCAAGTGATGTTGCCGTGGAGGCTGGTCAGATCGCCACGACCGCGGCCCTCTTCGGACTGATGGGAGCGGGCATCGGGGGAGGAAGGGGTAGAGCCAATATCTCCGGTCCTCTGGTCGCTGGTGCGATGATGGGATCTATGATGAACCCCGGTCGTGGAGGGGCCAAGAAGACCTTCGAGATCGATAACAATTACAACTTCCCGGTGGTGGCTTTGAAGGGAATGGCCGAACATCAACCCCGGGACTATCAGTTCAGATTGGAGGAGAGGGCCTTCTTCGATATTTCGAAACTTCCGAAGGGGATAAAGATCCTCAACGGGGACGTCGGTGAGGAGGCGGCGAAATATCAGGCAAGAACGCTTGTGACCCAGCTGCAGTCCGACAAGGCTCATGCGGAGCATCACATGATCCAGGAGCTCCATACCGATGTCGATGTCTCCGAGACCGAGCTACTGCATGCTCCAATTTGGTTCGCCAGATACGATTTCAAAGGAAAGAAGATAGCCCTCGTCATCGACGGTAATTCCGGCGCTGTGATCAATAGCATCGGCCTATGAGAGATTATTTAACCGAAGTAGTGATAACGAGGGTTTGTCCAAAGGGCCTGTAGGGTAGCCTGGATTATCCTTTTGGCCTTCGAAGCCAAAGACTGGGGTTCGAATCCCCACAGGTCCGCCACTATTCTATCCAGTCATCCGATTTTGAAAATCAATTCGGGGTTTTTTTGAATCCTGCCATCTGGCTGGCGAAACCCCTTCTATCTTTTTCTTGGTTCTCGAACGAATGAGATCGAGAGCTCGTTCTGTTCTCTTTACTCCCTTCCTTTCTTGTTAACCTTTTAACCTATTTCTTCTCTCTACTTTCTACTGGATAGTAGATAATCATAAGGGTAACAAGGAGGGTAACTCCAGGGTAACTATGTGAAGGGGTTAACCGAGCAAGGAATCGTTCCCATTTTTGATTCTCAATATGATTCCATTGACCAATATCGTTAATCAATAGGTCGTTCCTTTTCCCTCTATTGCACGACTTGGTCGAAGTATACCTAGATGAAAGCGGAGATCTCGGGTTCTCTCCGAACAGCTCACGATACCTAGTGATTGCTGCGACTGTTACGACAAGCAAGGTGAACTTCGACAGGATTGTGAAAAAGGGAAATGAGAAGCTAAAGATCAAGGGCAAGTCCCGTGCCGAAGTAAAATTCAACAACAGCGACGACTGGATGAGACATTTCTACATCGATAGGTTCTGCGACACCGGCTGTCATGTTCATTGGTGCTCGATCGAGAAATCCGATACGAAAGAGCACTTGATAAGATGCAAGGACAAGCTCTACAACTACATGTGTGGTAGACTGATGGCCTCAGTATTCGGCAGTTACAATGCCCGCAAATTCAACATGATCGTGGACAAGAGGGCGGGTGGCCGAGCAGAGAGGAACGATTTCGACCGCTATATGAACACCATTTTAGACCACGAACACATGGGCAATTTTCTACCAGAGCTAAGACTCAGCCATTACGACTCATTTAACAATCCTGGATTGCGGGTCCATGATTTCGTGGTCGGGTCTGTCTTCCAGCATCTGGAAAGGAAAAATGATGAATACTATGATAAACTAAAGAACAAGGTTGACTGGGGCGAGAGGTTATGGTAAAAATTGCAGACCCCGAATGGATTCTTGCGTTGTGTACCCTTCCGGTGCACGTCTACCATCCGGGACTTACCTGCAATAACTAAAGGAACGAATTCTATATATTAAACCTTATGACGTTTTTCCACGGAAGATGGGGAGAAAAGCGACATTTACGGGACCTAAATAATGGAAGGTGAGCTTCGGACGCGCCGACCCGCCGAAGGGGGCTCGCTCTCTCGTTGACCGGAAACGGGGCCGGAAAGGGCGTGGGTGCACGGACAAATTAGTGGTAAGGCGCACGTGCATGATGGACGCTCTCATTCTTGGACATTTTTCTTGATAGTGTTGACCACCGTTCCGTCCTCGAGCACCACCACATACTCGTCCGGGGAGATCTCCCAGAGCTTTGTGCTCGCGTAGATCAACGACGTCGCCTTGAAGTAGGCGAGCTCCAGGTCCTTACTTACTACCAGCGAGTTCCCGTCTAGGTCCTCGATTTTCCAGGGGCCGGCCGCGTTCCAATCCATGAGCTCGATGACGAACCGAGAGGTGATTAAGGCGATGGGGGGGGAGATGGGTGAAAGTGCTCCTTTCTCACTTTCCCAGGTCCTTCAGCCATTCGGCGTTCGTCCCGCTCAGGGTATACGTTACGACTGAGGTGGGGTCGATCGTCACCACTTGGATGACCGTCACTCCACTGTTCTTCTCAATATAGTAATCGTCGACCTCATTTCCACTTGTCAATCGATAGTGGGCCAGGTCCATCAGCCCGTAGCAGGTCGACGCCTTAGCGGTACCTAGGTATTCTGCGTTTTCATACTCCAGGATTTTGAAAACACTCGTGTAGTTATGGACACTAGATGTTGGCGCGACAGGATAGCCAGTGAATGAGACTGAATCGGTATAGCTGTCAGGGCCGACACTCGTGATCGTGTCTGTCATCATTGCGGAAATCTGCCCAACCGTAGTGGAATATCCCGTCATCGTCCAATTTGCATATTCTCCGACAACCCGCCGGTCATGGACGACAAACGATGCGTTAGCTTTCCCTGCCTCGATCAGATGATTCCCGATCATGCTTGAAGTGACATTGCATTTGACCGTTGCCTGCTCTCCAGGGACAAGCTCGACAGAGATCGAATGGCAACTAACAGAATCGAGCATGATGCTGTCATTGTAGAATCCCGGATGATTCCCGATGTTCTTTACGATTACCGTTACATTGACCATGTGATTGGCCAATATATCATTCCTGTTCAACTGGATCCCTGTGACCTCGAATTTTGTACTATTATCTGGTGCGGGCGTTTTATTCAATAGTAATACCGCACCCAATCCGGCGATCACGAAAATGGCAACGACAGCTACGACGATAAGGACCTTCCTCAAGTAAATACCCCAGGATTACAAGATGATGCTAGGATAAATAAGCACCTTGAACGACATCCTGGCGGTTCCCTTTAGCGTTTCAAACGACCTTCTCCGAGGCCTCTATAACGACGCGGCCGGCACCATCACTTCTTCGTTGCCCTTTCAACCGCCATGTTATACGCACCGATGAAGCGCCCCATGTTCTTTGTCCGTTCTCGGTAATCAGCTTCAATCTTATTCTTATTCGATAACCTGCCAGACAATATCCCCATCAAAACTTCTTGGAATTCCTTATCGGTCTTGCTCAGATCATAATTCAAACCTAAAAGGGCAAGGATGAAGAATACTAACGCTGCAAATGAAAAGCCCCGAAGAAAATCAACTAGAACCCACCAATCAACATTAGAAGGACCCATGTTCAACAGCCAAAGGGCCAGTCCACCTAAGGCAAAAGCGACCGTTATATTATGTTCGCGCTTTCTGTCGACCTGTTCCTTGAAACGGGCCACGAGTTCAAACCACATCTTGACTTCATCGTCCATGCGTGGAACGATGTTTGGGGGGCACCATAATATTATTTATGAACAATTTTCTCAGACTGTTAAGGCCGTTTGCCCGTTCGGTCCTTGAGCTCCTGCAGTGCCCGGTCGACGGCGTGTGAGCGTGACGAGTAGATCTTCTTCTCGATCTCCTGATCCATGAACCCGACGAGATTCCCGGAGACCGTGACCGAAAGCTGCACCTTGGGGTCGGCTTTCTTTTCTCCTTTCTTCATAGGATACCATAGGATAGAATAGTTATTTATAGTTCATTATCACATACTACATTCAATAGGATAACATAGGATAAAGTGAGAACATGGAAATGAGCACAGAGCCAAAACCCGTAATGAGCCAAGCACCGAAGACCGTCAGGATCGGGAGCGAGTACGTGATCAAGCCGTCCAAGTTCCGTATCATCATCGAGCTCTCGGAAGGGTTAGCGATCGACCCGTTCTGGCAGAACGACCTCGACTCAGCGCTGGCGCAACTCGCCACCACGATCGAGAACGCAACGCAGGCGGTCGCCCACGACGCTTTCGATCTCCTCCCGGGTGAGTTCTAGGGGCGGTCCAGGAACGCGACCAGGGCATGCGCGTTCGAAACCTACGAACTGCTACCGGCCGATTTCTGATAAGGGGATCGCTGCGAGGGGGAGCTCTGCCCGCTCTCCCTCAACACTCTTTTTTTGAAGTTCATTGACAAATGCGAAAGTCACATATGCCGTTTTCCGGCCAGACATAGAAAAGAGCCGTTTTAAAACCCACGCAAACCTTACATTTTACCGAAGCAAACCGACATGCCGTTTTCGGTCTGGGGTGCGAATTGAAGCGAATCAAAGGGCACGTTCTATAAAAACCGGTGGCACGACCTCCGGAAAGGGGAGCGAAAGGGAAGGATCTAATGATCTTAAGATGACAACCGGAGGTTCATATCCTCGGCGGGAGCGAGGGCGATGATCGCTCATGGTGAGGACGCCCGGCGCCATCCGCGTGACCTTACCCGATACCGCCGGGAGATGAGCGAACTAGAGTGGATCGACGTTTTTCAGGGATTGAACGCCCTCGGCCGTCCTCTTTTCTTCTCAGTGATCGTTACCTTGTTCTTCATCGATTGTTCCCTACTCAGCATGTCAATCGCTCCCAGATAATATTCGAGCCAGAAAAGCAAATGAGTTCCCTGCCAGTCATCCCCTGCGGGCTTGGATTTGTCAGGTTCGCTCCAAACGGCCTGGGTGTCTCTATGCCTCTTAATGTAGTCGGTGCCCCACCAACCTGGTATGGATATTCCCCGCCGCCCCTCTAGCCATCTGAGGGATTCATGCAAGGATTCGCAACGTCTCAATAGTTGCGTCCTGAGCTCTTGCCTTCGCCTGTTGTCGGCAAGAATTTCAGAGGGTACAAGGACCGGTTCCAACGGGTATGGTTTACCTTTAGCCTCGGCATCGGCTTTGCATGCAGCTATCACAAAATTATAGCCTTCCGACGCCTCGCCGGCCGACCCTTGAAGCACTCCTGAACCAATGATCTCAGATACAATGTTCTTGCACTCATCAATAAGAAGGCGGTCGACCTCAGATGGCGTCTTGTCAACAGGGCCAATTTTAGATCGGTTCTGCACTAAGAAATATCGAGCTCGGCCATGAACTCTATCAGTATTAACAATTCCATTTTTCTTCAACTCTTTGAGTCTACGGTAGATCGTGGCTCTCTTGTTTTCTCCGAAATGTCTCACTAGCATCTGGACATCCATACTTGTAACATTGTGTAATAGGTCTAGTATCATTGTTGTCTCAACTGTATCATCTTGTCCAGTCATCAACATTCCTCAATTATTGACACACGTATAGCACTAAGTAATGATATATTTTACTATCTATGTAGTAGTAATGAGTTACAAATGTAACCGCGATGGTGTCAAAACGGCAATGGTGCATTTGCGCGTTCCATCCTGGTTGGATGAACGTATAAAGGCCCGTGCAGAGGCAGTCGGTGAAACGCCAAGTGTCGAGATGAGACGGGCATTGATTGAATCGTTTGGTAAAAAGAATGATGAACATCAAGAGCCCGGTAGATCTCCATGATCCATCTGACCGTTCGCGGAACGCCACGAACATCACGCGGGCGACTCACCGCCCATATATGGGGGACTTTGGGGCACATTGCCCGGTGTCGTGCGGCTCTCCACCGCCGACGCTCTTTTTTTCTTCAAGGGGTCATGATATGCGTTTAGTCCGGAGGGACCGCTGGCAGGAATGCAAGCTGACGGGGATCGCCAAGAGGACCCGGGAGAAGAGGGGGCCGCGCTGCGTGATATGCGGTTCTCTCCTGCATGATGATGGAAACTGCCCAAATTGTCACGGCGATATGGGGACAGACTGAGGAAGGTACGACAATGAAGTTCTTTGACAAGTTCGGAAACAGGGACGTTGAGATCGAGCTCGACACGGCAGAATTGGAAAAGCTAGATGACGCCATAAGCCGCGAGCGGAACACCACGGACCCGGAGATGGCTATCAACCTCGAGCTCGCGACCGGAAAGAGGTTTGACGAGATCCTAAGAGAGAAGCATACCACCAGGGCCTTGAACGCAAAGAAGGACGCATACCTCAAGGCTAGCATGCTAGAAGCGAGGAAGGCCGCCGAGGAAGCAGCGAGGGAACCAAGGATAGAACAATTGCTCAAGGAAGGGCACTTGTTCGTCACCATCGACGGAAAGCGGCAGGACCGGCTTAAGACCAGCCTGGTCAAGTGCTCGTGTGGGGAACCGCTCGGGACCGTGAAGGGGCGCATGGCGTTCATGGAATCGGAATGGCAGAAGACCGGGGGCCTCTACGATCAGCTGCAGAAGATAAAGACGATCCACGAGGGCGCGGTAACTTGCCCTGCTTGCAGGAAGACCGCCCAAGTGGTAATGCAGTTGGTGTTCTGATGGGCGGCGAGATGACCCGGGACGAGTTCAAGAAGGCCCTCGAGGACCTCCGGAAAGAGCTCATGGTCGAGGTCGATAGGAGGATAGAGGACGCGGCCCGGAAACGAGCGTGTGCCTGCCAACTTTCTAAGACCCGCTCCCTGACCCGAGGCCCGGATAACCCGCGACAACTATGAGGGACACGACGGACGGGTTCAAATGACGGATCTCGAGGCTGAAAAAGGAGAAAAACTCCCTGATATTCCTGTTCCTGGGCCGGTCCTGGCCGGGGCAACATCCCAAAAGCCCAGGTGTGCTCATATCTCAGCTAGTGGGGCATCATGTGGAGCATGGGCCGTCAAGGGTTCGACGTTCTGCTTCTATCATGATCCCCGTCCGGACGCGATCGCAAAAAGGGAGAGGTCGAGGGCGAAGGGCAACCGAAGATCGAACGCGCAGGACGGACTAGAGAATTGGACATCGCACCCAATCAAGTCCATCGAGCAGCTTAGCGGGGCCTTGTCGGATCTGTTCAACGCCGGTATGTCGGGCGACATCACCACCAACAGACTGACGGCGCTCTCAAGTGTCGCCAACGCTTTGATGAAATCCATTGAAGGATCTGGGATTGAAGAACGGTTAACCGCCCTCGAGGAGAAGTTCAAACTAACTGAGGCGAAGAAATGACCACCACCGAACAAAGGATAACCGCCTTGGAGATCGCTGTAGGTCCGAAGGAGACAGATGCCGATGCCCGGGCCCGAGCCCTCCAGGAAATGCCCGATGATGAGCTCGAGCGGCAGATTCGGGAGATCGTCGCCAAGTATGATGATGTCGGGGAGGACGCGCCGCCAATCATACTGCAGGCTAGGAAGTCACTAAGCAATGTCGACGCGAGGCGAGCATGGGAGAAAGAGCAATGGGGCCACTTGCCGCTTAGGCAAGACGCGGAGAAGGCGAGCCAATGACCACCACGGAACGAAGGATAGAGGCTTTGGAAGGTGCAATGGAACCGCCGAACAATGAGATATGCATCCTCGTAATAGATGACGATAAGCCTCTTCCTACATGCCCCAAGAGAGGGATCGAGCTCACTGAGGGCTTGGACAGGAGGCCGCATGAGTGCAATAGCTGCACTGTCAAGGAAAAGAACCAAAGATGCATCATTATCAGGTCGGTGTGACGAATGACGATCACCGAGAAACGCGTCAAGGGCCTGGAGGACAGGTTAGCGCCGAACGATGAGATATGCGTTCTCATAATGTACGACCATCTAGCCCTTCCAAAATGCACCGTCCGAGGGGTCGAGCTCACCAAGGGACCGGATGGGATGCCGCTTGAGTGCAATAGATGTAATGTCCAGGACAAGAAACGAATACACATCTTAATCCACATGGTGTAGAAGGCGAAGTCAGGAGCATGCCGCGATTGAAATTGTACGGTGAAGGACTCGAGGGCTCGGCTGTTGAGAAGGACGCCCAGAAATACGGGCAGATGCTGGGAAACCTTAAATGGTACCATTGCGTTGCCACCATTAATAGTATGAACCTCAAAATTCTAGTCAACGCAAAGAAGATCGCAGTAATCAACCCACCAAAGAAAAACGGAGATCTAGACGTAGACGCCATTGTGAATAGCGAGTCGATAACATTCCTGACCACGATCAAGATAATGCCCCTGATGAAATCAAAACCGAAAGATGGCGAGGAGATTGTGGAATACGTCGACATAGAATTACCCCCTGGTGGGAGTGCTATGTTGGATAACGGGACTATGATAGTGAACAGCGTCGATCCAAGCTGGTCGGATCGTTCGGCTTATGCATTTTGTCCCAAATGCGCAAGCTGGTGGGTAAAGAAGACAACTGATAGGCCAAAGCGTTGCCCGAATTGCATGGGTCGGCTGGACAAATTCAAAACAGAGGAACTTGAGCTCGAGGAGGTCATGAAACAACGCAAGAGATACTTCCAACTGAAGACAGACGAAACACCAAAACAGTAGATAGGACCGGGTAGGACGAGGCGTTTGCAGCGCCTCATCCCGGTCTCCGCCTCAGGAAGGTGAAGACTACGAATACAAATGAAGTAAATCTAGATAAAGAAATCGCAAAGCTCCAGATGAGTGGCGCAATTATTGTCCGCGGACCATACGCGGATGTTGCCAGTGTTTTGAAAGACTTGGAGAACAGGCTCCCATCGGGCTGCAGGGTCGCATATGTCCATTATTCGCCCGGCCGCCTCAAGATCATCGAGGAGGTTCCGCGATGAACTCCTCATCCGGGCAAGCGACACATTCCCCCGCCCTCCAGGAAGACATAATTTTCCCGGTCGAGTGGAAGATCATCGCGTCCAAGGAAGTCCAGGAAAACGTCACCGACATGATCAGGGAGGCGTTCGACAAGGCAGGTTTCAGGGCCTCCTACACGGAAAAAGATGGCGTCAATGTACTAGTCCAGATAAGGGGAAGAATCCCGAGAGGTCCTTGAATGTCGACCTCCAAGGACAAGGTCAATGTATTGAAGTTCATCCGCGGATGGGAGCCGTTCGTGACCGAGACGAACGAGTTCGGGTTTACCCTTCCATACCACTCCAGGGAAGGAATCAAGACCGCTATGGAGTGGAATGAATTCTTCCGGGGAAATGAGGACCAGAAATCCATTCCTATGATCCTGGAAGGAATGTTCGAGAAACAGAGCGCGCCCTGGGAGATAGCTGGACAGCCCAGACTCGAGGATGACCCCACCTTGCTAGATGATCTAATAGCGTTCATCAAGGGGCATGTGTGGATTCCAGACCAGAGATATTACGTCGTCCTTGCCTCTTGGGTAGTTGACACTTGGATCCATGATTATATGGAGACGTCTCCACGGCTGATCTTCTACGCGACCACACGCTCGGGGAAGACTCGTGCCTTGAACACGTTGAGAGAGCTCTCCTATCACGGATTGGACCTTGTCTCGCCCACTCCGGCGGCGATGTACCGTCTGATCGAGTCCCTTCATCCGTCGCTGTTCATAGACGAGTACCAGGACCTCGACAAGGAGATCATGCCCCATATTGGGGTAATATTCAAGAGCGGGTTCCAGGAAGGCGGAGCAGTCCCTCGGTGCGATAACGACAAAGACCGTTCGGACGTCGGTTTCTATAAAGTGTACTCGCCGCTTGCGATCGGTCTCAAGAACCGACTTCCTAAAGAGGACGAGGTTAACCGGTCCATAACCGTCCGGATGCTCGAAAAACCACCAACTGCCCAAGTGGTCAGGAGGATACAGAAGGACGCTGCCTGCTTGCTGCGTGGTCGTTTACTAAGTCTCCGGTTCAAGGTCCAGACCGAGATGGTCAAGCTAGAACCTCTGAAGGTAGAGGCTTCGAAGCTCGCCGAACGGGAGATTCCAGGCAAGGACAGGACGATCATTTTAGACGATCGCTCGATCGAGACGGCGGCGGCGCTGCTCCTTCCTTCATTGATCGTCGGGGGCGAGTCTTTCCGTCCCAAGATCGACGCAGTCCTCGGAGTCGTGGCAAGTTCCCAGGAGTTCTCAGACGAAGGGCTCAAGGACACCGACGAGGGGAAGGCGTTCTATGCGATCCAGGCGGTCTACAGGTTCCAGGACGAGCTCGACCAGACCGGCATGGATGGAAAGAAACTGCGCAACGTCTCGAAGATGACAACTAGGGCGGTGGCTGAACAGTTCAATATGGACCTGTCCGAACAAGGAGATGACAACCGGGACCCCGTCAAGACCCTCCGCGTCACTAACATGATCAAGTCCCTCGGGTTTGTCCTTCACCGTGGAGCTCACAGTCAGACATACTTTGATCCCGACAGCTTCCAATCGACCTATGCGGTGAACCTGAGGAAGTACGGAGGAAGGGGTAACTAAGTTAACCTGTTAACCTGGGTTTCCCGGATATGCCAGCATCGTTTTCGGGTTAACTGGTTAACTCTTTCTAGGGAGAGGGTAAGCCTATGCACACTAGAGCATCTTCCGCCGATCCGGTCCCGCGTCGCGTCAGCGAAGCGGTTAATACCGGCCGCGGTCATGCTCAACGTGAAGGCGCTCAAAGTGTCGCACGACGACGCGGGCGTCCTAGCAAAGCCGATCAGCTTGCCAATAGGGGGAGGTCCATGGGCAGGTATCCCCTGATGGCGGCTGCCGAGAAATATCTAGAGAGGAGGAGTCTGAAGGTGGGAAAGAGCACGATGGTCTATGAGAGGAGGATTATCAGACACATCGTTGGAGAGATCGAGGCGATGAGGGAGCGGGGCGAGCTCAGGACGACGCACCCTAAGGAAATGGGCCCCGTTGAGGTCCGGGCTTTCCTAGATTGGATGAAGGACCCGAAATCTCACGAGGGTAAGTCCTTAGATCCGGATACGCAGGTGCGTTATCTAGCAAGGTTGGAAGGCATCCTCAGGATGAACGACAACCATGTCATCGAGAGGATGAAGGACGAAGGCTACCGTCTGCCCCAGAAGGTGGGTAGAAAGCCAATAAGAGCGATCACGCAGCCCGATCTCGAGACAGTGCAGGAAGCATCTCGGAGCGTGGGGAGCTCCACGGGCGAGCCTGAAGGATGGCGTAGGGCGAAGGCCAGGTTCCTGACTACGATCTACGTTGCAACAGGTCTTCGGCCCTCAGAACTGCGTCTGGCCTTCATGGAGGACCTGGATGTCAGTCGGTGGAGGTTCTACGTTCGAAGCCCTAAAGGTGTGGGGGTATGGGCTGAGACGAGGACCGTAACGATCATGCCTCCATATCGGCAGGACGTCACATTATTCCTGGAGGAACGTGAGAAACTGCTTCGTTTCTACAGTGTGAAAAAAGCCACCCACCTCATTCCAAACCTCAGGAACGGGGAGGATAAACCCTACAGCGAGAACCATTTCCGCGAGCTCAAGAAGGAAGTACAGGAGATCTCCGGTATCAACTTCAGGCTCAAGGATTTTCGACCCACCTTCGCCACAATGAGCGTTGAGAAAGATCCGAACCTCTTGGTAGACGTATCGGCACAGCTAGGACACTCGAATCTGATGACGACGCAGAGGTATTATGCTCAGATCTCTGCGGACAGCGCCGGCTCAAGGCTTGAAAAGGCATGGGGCGGGAAAGGCAGCGTATCAAAGACCCAAACGAAACCCGAGCAGAGTGAGGCATTGAACCTCATCCTGCAACTGCTTGGCGTCACTCCGGAGGAGCTCGCCGCCCGACTTATGACCAAGGCTCAGGAAACACCAAATCCCGGAATTGATTCTAAAAACCGACTAACTGGCTATAATTGAGACGAATCCCCACAGGTCCGCCATCTCTCTTTCTGGCTTATTATACGCACAGCGTAGACCTTTTGAAATTCCTTAAACCCTTCAATCATATCATGAATCGAAGGGAATGAACATCGCACCGAACGTTCCATTAGTAACTCGTCTCAATGATCATCGCTCTTAGGATGCCAGGCCTTTCGGTGACCCTCTTTCCCGCACCGATCCCGATCTTCTGGATCGAGAATTTCTGGGGCAGTTCGTCCGATGTCTTGATGGCGGCCACGATGGCCGCACCGGTGGGCGTGACATGTTCGCCCTCCACATCCATAATGTGCAGGTGCAACCCGTGGACGGCCGCTATGGAAGAGACTGCTGGAACTGGGATAGGCAATAGGCCGTGCTGACAGCGCACCAACCCTTTCCCCTCATACAGTTCCGGTACGATCACGTTTGTTATGCCTAAGTTGTCGATACACACCGCAGCCGACACAATGTCCACGATTGAGTCGATTGCCCCGACCTCGTGGAAACGCACTTGCTCCAATTCCACACCATGCGCTTTTGACTCCGCTTCAGCAAGGATATGGAAGATCCGGATCGCAAGGTCCCTTGAATTGCTTGTGATATCGGCATGATTTATCATCTCAACTATCTGGGAGAGACTGCGATGTTCGTGGACGTGCTCCTGTTTCCCATGCACGATATTCAGACCATTCTTCTCATCTATAGGGTCCAAGACGACATCGAAGTCACAGGAATCCAATCCAGATTTCGACACGCGGCCGATTTTTATCCTGAAGCCGTGCACCGGCAGACTTGCCAGTGCTTTCTCCAGAACGCCTTGGTCCGCTCCCAGGTCCAGGAGTGCGGCGACGGTCATGTCTCCGCTTATGCCGGAATAGCATTCCAAATACAATGTCCGATCCATTCCAACCCCGAACCACATCCTGGTTTACAGATTCTTGCCCATATCATAGGCCTGTTGCATGAGGGCGGTACCTACGGCATAACCTTTCTGCCATAAGCCCGCCCCGTAGATCAATCCCATCTCCTTTGCACCTTCGAGGCAGCAGTCAGTGAACCCTCGGAATCCTTCGAACGTCCTCTCCAACGAAGCCTTGTTGTCGTCCGCGGCGGTCGCTATGAAATTAGAATTCCTTGTTTTTGATCTCAGTGTATCCAGCCGCCGTCCTGTCATTGAAGGTTTTCATCTGAGCGTCCATCGTATAGATGTAGACAGGTGTGGCCATCACAATGATGTCCGACTCGATCATCTTGTCGAGGATCTTGGCCATGTCATCCTTCTGCGAACATACTCCATTGTGTCTGGGTGAGCGCATCAAGTATTGGTGTGCTGAGGAAGAGGAAAATTCCTAGCCTCACAAAGGGCCAGGCGAGGTCGCGTATAGGCGGCTCAGCCCTTTCTCTTCGATCTCCGCCATACTACGATCAATCCCAATATCGCGGCGATCATCATGATCACCAGTATTAGGCCCAGCAGCGGGTTCATTCCGCCGGATGTATTAACTGTGAAATCCAATTTCTGGACCGCAACATTCCCTGCTTGGTCCGTTGTCCTTACCAGCAGGGTGTGCTGACCTTCGTTCAGCCCGGTCATGATGATCTTGCCTCCCATGCAGGAGGTGTACCCATTCCCGTCCACGCTGTATGTCATCGACGAGATCCCGCTTCCGTTATCCAACGAGTTCACCGTCACGGTCAGATGCGAGGAGTCCACGGCCATACCATCCTTCAGAGATATGGTCGCCGCCGGCATCCCCGAGTCCAGCTTGAACTGGAAGGTTTTCACGTCCTCCGCGTTCCCGGCGTTGTCGACGGAATAGTACTCAAGCCTGTGCATTCCCTCGGCCGATATGGCGAGGGTCGAGGCCGAGGTTGCCCAATCTCCGCTGTCCAGGCGGTAATGGGTCGCCATTACTCCGCTGATATCGTCGGCTGGGTTCCAGGTGGCGAATATCGTGCTGTTGTACCATCCCCCGCTCCCCATGCTTCCCGAGATCGATAACCTACTGGTCGGAGCGGTCAGATCGATGGTGAAGTTGACCGTCCTGGATAGCTCAACGTTCCCCGCCCGATCAGCGCTATTGAAGGTGATGCTGTGATTCCCCGGTGAGGACACCAACAGACCGGTGGCGTAAATGGTCCACACTCCTCCGTCAAGCGAGTACTTCGTGGAGGCCTTGCCGCTCACCTCGTCCATAGGGATCAAGGACACCGTCACCGAGCCGTTGAAATCCAAGTTCCCCCGGTCTCCAGTGCCATCTAGCGTGATCATGGTGACCGGGGCCATGATATCGATCTTGATGGACCGGGACCTTTCCGTCTCATTGTTCCCGGCCTTGTCAATGGCCAGGTATCTCAGGGTATGGTTGCCCTGACCATTTACGGTGAAGTTGCCGGCATAGTCCATCCATTGCCCTCCGTCAACGCTGATGACTATTTTGTCGGTGCCGCTCACCGTGTCAGAGGCAGTAATATTGACCGTGACGTTTCCGATGAACCATCCGGCCAGTCCTTCGTTCCCGTGCAGTGTCACCATTGTGGAAGGAGAGTCGTTGTCTATCGAGAAGTTGATCGTTCTTACAGCTTCCCAGTTACCGGCAAGGTCGGTGCTGTTAAACCTCAGGTAATGAGAGCCCGCCGCTTCCACTGTGAACGGACCGGTATACCAATCAAAGTTGCCCCCGTCGAGGGAATATTGGATGCTGGTTACCCCATCGACCACATCCTGGGACGTCAGTACGATGCCCACCGTTCCTACAAAGATGCTCGTCCCCTCAGTGTGCATGCCATCGAGAGAATAGCTGGTAACTGGCACTGTCCTGTCGATGTTCACGTTGATGCTCTGTTCCGGCTCCTTGTTCCCGACCATGTCCGTGGCCGAGAACAACAACGTATGGTAACCCTCGGTCGAGATAGTGAAATTGCCGGTGTAGGTCAGCCAGATCCCATCCTGAAGGCTATATTCGATCATGTTGACCCCACTGGTCTGGTCAACGGCGGTGAGATTTACGCCCACTTCACTGGAGAACCATCCATTGTGATACACTCCCGACAATGTCGGTGTGGTCACTGGCGCCGCGTCATCGGGTACTCCGACCACCAAAGCACCGGTCCCCTGGGAGGATCGAACGTCTATGCTTTCCGAGATCGATGGCGACGAAGGCACCGTGGCCAGAGAATGGCCTAGTCCGCTCAAAACAGATGCGATCATCAGTGCGCACACAAGAAACGCAGCCGTCCCATGTTTCATCAGATCGCGGTTCAAACACATTGGTTAATGATAATAGTATTGTGAGTCCGCCTCATGGGATTTATTAAGTAATGTAGCTTCCAAGACACATTTGATGGCCGACAGGCCGTGTCCGATCGCAATAACCATTGTTGGATTCCTTTACTTCATAGTTGGGGTATTGGAACTCTTATCGGGGATCGGCCTAATGCTCCTCGAAGGCCTAGCAAAGCCGATATCCACAACAACTTAGGGCAAATGCACAGGATTGGCTGAAGAACAACACGACGTTCATCCTCATCATCGGATCGGGGGGCCTCATAGTGTCCATAATCGACCTCATGTTAGGTTAGGGTGCTTCAAGGGCTGGCGATGGGTGTGGACGGCCGGAATGGTTTTTGCCCTCCTTTCGCTGATAATCTCGCTCTTCACTGCCTTGTCCAGAGGGTTCACGTTCTCAGATACGGTTTCGGGATTGGTGGGGGCGATCATTCCGACAATCATAATCCTGTGCTTGAACGCTAAGAAGGTAAGGATATGGTTCGGGAAGTCTGCATGATGGAACGAATAGCGGGAATCAAAAGGTCAACTTGATAATCGCAGAGGCTGATGCGGCGTTATGCGCCGTGCCTTTTTCCTTTTGGCGGTCATCGCTGCAGCACTGCTTATCGTGATCCCCTCGGCGATATTGTTAACGACCAGCTCCGATCAAAAGAGCGATGGGCTCTACCAGGTCGGATCCTACGATTCGCTGTTGGGCGGTGACTATGCCTCCATTTCGAAGGTAACGGCCCTGATGGACAATGGTGATTTCGGGATCGGGACCTTCACTGGACTGGACGGCGAGATGATAGTCCTTGGGGGCACCTGTTATCGTGCGACCGTCGACGGGAATGTGGAGAGGGCTAATGACAGCGCCACCACACCCTTCGCCCAGGTTAACTATTTTGACCGGGATGGACACATAAATGCCACTGGATCTCGGAACCTCACCGAATTGGAGGGAACGCTTCTGTCTGGTTTCGTCAGGAATGACACCTTTGTCTTTATACGGATCGACGGAACCTTCCCAGAGATGAAGGTCCGAAGCGTACCGGCCCAATCACTGCCCTATCCACCGTTGACGGAGGTGGTCAAGAAACAGGCAGTGTTCGATTACCAGAACATCACCGGTACGCTGGTCGGCCTGTGGAGCCCAGGTTATGCGGGAACACTGTCGTACTCCGGGTTCCATTTCCATTTCATCAGCGAGGATCGGAGCAAGGGCGGTCATGTGCTCGATTTCGAGACGGGTGGGATCCAAGCCCTGATCGATTACACAGACGGAATAGAAGCCAGATTGAATTGAGAAGGTTCTTCGCCTGATGGTCAGAACGACCCGTTCCATACGTTCAGCAACCTTGTCGGGGAAGATACCTAAATGAACGCGACCGAGGAGTTGTTCCTGAGCACGCACTCGCTCAATCCTCCATTGTTGGTCGGATTTCCCGGTCACGGGGTGCCCGAGTCGGGTCCGTGCGAACTTCCTGGGATAATACGAACTGAAACACCTGGCAGCCGCAACGTTGGGTTGCTAATTCCGGGTAAACTTTAGCTTCGAATAGTTACATCAATTCGCACATGACAGTGAGCTTGGTCTCCCAGGACATCATTGGCACGTGTTGGTCCGGATTTAAGTAATTAGAACACAATTCCATCGATCATGACCGATCGCAGAAGGCCAACCGGCGTTACGATAATGGCCTTGCTCCAGCTTACCCTCGGTGCGCTGATGCTGCTTTCCTTCGGCGGATTCCTGGCCATCTCGCTGCTGGTTTCGAATCAGCAGGTCAGGGAA
>DASXVU010000036.1 GCA_036504055.1 Methanomassiliicoccales archaeon
ATCGCCCTAAGGAACTGTGCGGTCGGGCTAGAAAGAATTTTGGTGCACTTCGAGCTCGATTGCATGATGCGCCGATGCGAGGTTTTGCGGCTCACCGTCGAGGACGTCAAGGATGGAAGGATCGATATATGGGGAAAGGGACGGTCCGGAGGGAAGCCTCGGTCGGTGCCCTGGCACCCGCGGACCGGACAGGAATGGATGTACTACCTCAAGCTAAGGGAGGGACTGATCGCAAAGGCAAGAGAGACGAACCCGACCCTTGTGATACCTGACGAGGTCATGATATATGAGAGGAGAGGCGAGCTGCACCCCTATCGTAAGACGGCAATCGACCGCATGGTCAAGAATGTAGGCGAGAGGGCCATGATACCGAAGGAGGAAATCTCAAACCACGTCCTGAGAAGGAGTGGGGCAAGAATCCATAAAAGGGCAGGCACCCCGACCGCGACGATCATGAAGATACTCGGACACAAGACAGAGGAACAGACGCAGAGGTATCTTGGGCTCAACCTAGATGACATGTCAGAGGGCATGGTGAAGGCCGAGGAGTTTATGATGGGTTTGGAAGGGACAGTACCCGGGCATGCACCATCGGGGTTCAAGCCATAAATGAGTTGTCCCTTAGTCTTCAGGAACGCCTGGAATTCACACAATAGTGGGTGCTATTAGATGAAGCAGGTTTCTACACAGGAGCTGGTTTTTCGAAGAAAATATTTACGCAAACTGAAGATAGCGTGCCTCTGATGTAATGCGAGAGGTCCATCTGCTTGTCCGGGTGGGCTTCCAATGCTAAATGGCGCATTATCTATTTTGACAAACAAGTGATTCCTCGACCCTAGTATTGCGGGCCAGGTACCATCGGAGCAGACTCCCTCGTCTGCGATACCTTGTCCCACCTCGAGGATGCATACATCCCCACTTGATCGGCCTCGTCTCTACTGACAGAACTTGACTTTGAAGGCAAACAAAACATGATAGTTCGTTGTCAATAAGAGACTTCAAGATAATAGATAGTAATTTTATTATATTTATCATTATTTACTAACTATATTATAATATTTGTTCATATCATAATGATGTATGTAGGCCTAATACCTATCCGAGAGAATTACTAATCATCAGATGGATTGACGAGAATCAAATCCTTTTAAAATAAACTATACTAAATTCATATACCATATTTCCATGACAAATTCAATTGAATAACTCAGATAAGTTGCGTTATTTTCGTGATAAGAACCGTCATTTTTTTGGTATATTTTACCATTCATTCTCATATGATGTCAGTGTTTGAATGACCAAATAATACATTTGGTGATGTAGAACAAAGCTCTGTCCGAGCCTTATAGATACTGGCCTTAATTTGTATTGATCCATCAAACCATGGAGAAGAAGAGAGATGAATGGTATTTTTCACCGATAATGCATCGATCTTGGCGAATTCCTCAACAATAAATGCGATAATAGATATGACAATTTATTATAAATATAGTTAGATAAATATGAAGGGGTTTGGGCCTTTTTCGCATTCCTGAGATTTTTTTCCTGACCATCTGGATGAGCGGAGAATCGTATACCGACGCCCGCACTCAATCTTCATCCAGTCAGACGGAAAAAATTCTCAGAAATTCGCCTTTTACGATCTGGCCTGATAACGATAGGTTGGCGGTTTTTGGGTCGGGCCGGACATATTCAACACCCCCGGCACAATCAAGTTCTGAGAAGTAGATGTCTGCCTATACAGTGACGCATATGGGAAGAGAAGAAAAGATGGCCGAGATCCGGTCCAATTTTTCCGAGAAGTCCAAAGAATACGACGCCCATGTGAGAAAGGTCATTCCCCTGTACGAGGAGATGCTGGATGCCCTGATCTCATGCATTGATAGACCAATTCAAAGTAAATTCAGGGCGATCGACCTCGGTTGTGGGACCGGGGCGGTTTCAGAAAGGTTGATGGCCGCGTTTCCTGGAACAGAATTGACCTGCCTGGACATGACCGAGGAAATGATGAACGTCGCCAGGCAAAGGCTGAGCGCCCATCAGTCAGTGAGATATGTTCTCTCAGACCTTTACCACTTTGAGTTCGACGGCCATTACGACATCATAATCTCGTCGCTTGCCCTGCACCATATCGTCACCGATCAGGACAAGAAGATGATCTACCGCAGGATCTTCGAAGCACTCGCACCTGGTGGGTCGTTCTATAACGCGGACATCGTCCTGGGTTCGGACGACCGCATCCAAAACATCTACATGAAGCAGTGGAAGGAGTTCATGTACCGAAGCTTTCCCAGAGAGGATGTCGATGAGGTGCAAGTCCCTCGCTATGAGCATGAGGATTCACCGGCCAAGCTGATCGATCATTTGCACTGGCTTGAGGAAACGGGTTTCAGGAACGTGGACGTGATCTGGAAGTACTATAACTTCACCGTCTACGGCGGAAAGAAATGAAATTGTCATACCGTTATCGATAGAAGGGAATGAACATGAACATCGCGATAATAGGCGTTGGCGGGGTCGGGGGATATTTTGGGGGCAAGCTCACCCAATTGCTAAGGGACGACCCAGACGTGATGATATATTTCATCGCCCGAGGAAACCATCTGGCTGAGATCAGAAGGAACGGTCTGCTCCTGGATACCGACGAACACCAAATAATATGCACGCCAACGCTTGCGACCGAGGACATCTCTGAATTGCCAACCTTGGACCTGTGTCTCATCGCCGTGAAGAGCTACGACCTGGAAGAGGTGCTCATAAGACTAAGACCTAAAATCACTGGTTCGACCATCATCCTGCCGCTTATGAACGGCGTGGACATCTACGAAAGGATACGAACGATCATCGGAAAAGGGCTCGTCCTTCCCTCCAGTGTCTATGTGGGAACACATATCGAAAGGCCGGGCAAGGTGACCCAGCGGGGAGGGGCCTGCACCATCGTGTTCGGGAAAGACCCAAGAAATGGGAACGACATCGCAGGTCTGACGGACACATTGAAACGGGCCAACATCCGATTTAGCCTATCGGACAATCCCTATGTGGAGATATGGGGAAAATTCATCTTCATTGCCTCTTTCGGCCTGGTCACGGCTTGTTACGACAAGACGATGGGCGAGGTGTTGGAATCCGAGGAACTGTCCAGCTATGTTATGAAAATAATGAAAGAGATCGTTGATATCGCCAACGCAAAACGCATACCTTTGCCCCCGTCGATCATCGATGAATCCTTCGTCAAGGCTAGAAATTTTCCTTTCGGAACTAAAACTTCATTCCAGAGAGATTATGAGATCCCAGGCAAAAAGGATGAACGGGACCTTTTCGGTGGTGCGATCATCAGAATGGGAGAAGAGCTTGGAATAAATACTGAAACTACTAAAATGATCTATGAACTTCTACAGAAAGGGAAGGCAAACTATTGATTCCTCCGTAAGGGCATTAATATCGTGGTGGAAATAAGAGTTCTATCTGGGAGTTAATGTCCCCTTGGGCCTAATGCATTATTATTCTTGAGGTTATTTAGTGGTTGCCTGGATGACTCGGGTTCAAATCCCAAAGCTCGCAACCTTGTCAAGGACCTACGATGTGCGAAGACCGTTGATTAACAATTCTTGTTTTGCTTCAGAGTCGAAAATCATTGACCCCATGCAGACACGTTGACCCATGTCACAAAAACCATGAACGGCCCGCTCAGCGCACCCAATAGCAATATCCAAGGAACCACGGAGAAAAAGGAATTTGGGGCGACAACAGCGAACAGGAGCGACATGATCACAAAGCAGGCGACATGGATCATCAAGGCCTTGGTGATATAGTACCTGAACCTGGGATATGCCCTAGGAAATGCTCGAACACCGCTTACCTACCACTGAAAATTTCATGACTATGATACTATGAGCTATTCTGACCATCCTGGAAGATGGCCATCAAAGATCGATTATGAACCCGGTCTTCTTTCCCCGGACGAATCCGGCCTGTTCATAGAACCTCAGGGTCCCCTCGTCCTTCTGGCCGGTCAAGAGCATCACCTTGTAGCAATCCCGCTCCCGGGCGATGTCCACCGCTTTGCTTAGCACCATGGTGCCATACCCCCGCTTCCTAAAGTTACGGTCGGTGATCACGTTCTCGATGATGCAGTACGGCCTCATGGCCCGAGTGAGGTTCTTGATGATGGCCAGGCAACAGGAGGAGACGATCTTGCCATCCACTTCGACCGCCAGATAGTGTAAGTTGGGGTCGTTGAGGATGTTGTCCCAGTGTTCCTCCAGGCGGGGGTCCTCCCTAATGTCCGGGTCGCCCTCATGTAGTTGCCCATAGAGGCCGAGCAGGTCTTCCAGTTCCTCATTGCGAATCCTC
The DNA here is from genome assembly GCA_036504055.1 of Methanomassiliicoccales archaeon. Lineage (NCBI taxonomy): Archaea > Methanobacteriati > Thermoplasmatota > Thermoplasmata > Methanomassiliicoccales > Methanomassiliicoccales archaeon. The sequence goes on from DASXVU010000036.1 coordinate 4,354, forward strand.
CTAACGGTCGTGTTGAACACAAAGCACCGTGCAAATAATGAGATATCGGATATTTAGGGAACTGTCCAGGTCATGCCAGTGCAAGGCTTACAACGTGCCCTTTTTGAATGGAGTCGACCGGTCCGGAGGAGAGTAATCAGGCTGCCCAGCGTATGAATCCTGGACCACGCACCCGTGCATTGGGGCCATAACATCTCGATGAAATGCCCGATGTCGATGAACCTGGCCACAATTCCATGTCCGCTCATAGGGTTAACGAATTCCAAACCAGCGCCTCCGAGAGGGCGTGGCCGAGCATCTTTGTCAATTTCGTTAGCAAGAAAGATTCAGTCCAGCAAAACGTCCTTGTTAGAGATTCCCATCATTTCCGACAGTTACCACCACTTTCCCTAGGGCGAGCCCTTTTGATAGGTACGTGAGAGCCTCGGGAACCTCGCCGAGAGTGACCTTTCGATCAATGACCGGCGAGAGCTTGCCCCTTTCATGGAGCTCGAGCAGGAACCGCATGTCCTCATCGTTGTCAACGTTCCAAGGGTTGATGGTCATCCTCTTGCCGCCGATGGAGACCAATGGCCCTAGGACGAGCGCCTGGAAGATAGCGTATCTCGAGCCTCCCACGAGCACATACAGACCATCGGGGGCCATGACCCGCCGGTAATCGAAGATCGACCGCCGCGCGACCGTATCCAGTATGAGGTCGTAGCGCTCCCCGCCGGTCGTACAATCGACCTGGGCATGATCGATGACGTGGTCTGCCCCGATGGCAAGAAGCATCTTGTGCTTCCTCAGGCTATCAACGCCGGTCACCTCTGCCCCATAGTGCTTGGCGATCTGAACAGCGAACGTACCCATACCGCCGCCGGCGCCATTGACCAGGACCTTCTGCCCTTTTTTGATGGGGCGCCTCCCTCGGAGGCCTTGGAGGGCGATCTTGGCCGCCTGGGGAAGGGTGGCCGCGTCCTCGAAGGATATGCTGTCCGGTTTCCGCATCAATGCAACTTCAGGTACTGCCACGTACTCTGCGAAAGCGCCGAAGCCGCAGGTGAACAGGTCGCCGAAGACGGCATCGCCGGTTTTCAGCCGGTCGACCTTCCTTCCGACCTCCACGACCCGGCCGGCGACGTCCGATCCTGGTATCCGATGTCGTGGCCTGAAGGGACCGGTGATGCGCGCCGAGACCGCGCCGCCCAGCAGCTCGAGATCGGCCGCGTTCAGTGACGAGGCGTGAACCTTCACCAGTACCTGGTCGTCCCGGAGGGTGGGCCTCCCCACCTCCTCGAGCCGGAGGACATCCGGCAGGCCGTATCTGTCGCACACTATGGCTTTCATGGTGTTGTGGATTCTCAGGCATAATTATCACCGACCACGGTTATAACCACATTGCCCCTCTTGTGTCCCTTGTCGACATACCGGTGCGCCTCCGGGACATCCTCCAACGGATACGTCCTGTCGATCACCGGCCTTAACCTTCCCGCCTCCACGAGCTCTTTGAGTCGGACCAGGTCCTCATTCGACTCCCTGGTGGGGGACCACGTCGATAGGAAGACCCCGTTTTCACCCAGGGACCGGTCGCAGCTCGACCTCTTGAGCTTCCTCACGGTGTCGAAGATGACGTCGTAGGTCTTCCCGTTCTTCCTGAAATCCTCTTTGGTGTAGTCGATCACCTCATCGGCACCGATCGACCTCACCAGGTCGAGGTTCGCACCGCTGCAGACCCCAGTCACGTGTCCCCCGTAGCACTTCGCTAGCTGCACGGCGTAGGTGCCCACGGAACCGGACGCCCCATAGATGAGGACCCTATCCCCTTTCCCGATGTTCCGCAGCCTGAGTATCTGGAGCGCGGTCATCCCCCCGATCGGGATGGCGGCGGCTTCCCCGAAGGATACGTTGGCCGGTTTCATGGCCACCGCCCCCTTTCCGCCCTCCCCGGGGATGCAGACATATTCGGCGTTGGCGCCACACTTGAGGCCGGTGGTCGTTCCGAAGACATGGTCGCCGATCTGGAACGACCGAATTTCCTTGCCCACCGCCTCGACTGTACCGGCAAGCTCATGACCTGCGATCTTCTTCATCTTCATGCCCATCACGACCATCATCGGGCCCATAACGAATCGGGGCAGCTTGCGGAGGATGGCGTCCCCGATGGTCACCGTCGAGGCGTGGACCCGGACCAACATCTCATTGTCCCGGGGGGTGGGCTTTTCCACCTCCCTGAGCTCAAGGACCTCGGGCGCCCCGCTTCCCGTTATCACTATGGCTTTCATTTTGGGTCACACTCACGCGTTCAGGACGTCCAACCCTTGTGCGCTCCTTACCGCCCCGTCCCTTTGGACCCTGGGCCACTTCCATGCCACCCAAATGATCATGGCTAGGATAATGACCTCCACGACGGTCCCGAAGACGTAATAGGCATTGACCTCTCCCGAACTGAACCCTAACGCGGTCATGATCTGGAACGTGCCCAGACCGATGTTCGCATACCGGTTCATCTTGGCCGGCAACATCAGGGAGACGCAGACCATTATGACCGGCAGGGTCATCAACATCAGGCTCAGCAGCAGCCACGTTTGATCGATGTCGAAGATCCAGGCCTTACCTGCCAGAATTTCTGCTATCGTCCCCGGTTTAAAGAATCCGATGATGTCCACGTAGATGTACATGAACATCACGGCGGCCCACAACCCCGCCAGCTTGACCTGGACCGGTATCCTCAACTGTTCCAGGACCGGCCCCGGCGTCGCTTCCAGTCCCTTCCCGTTCGTCCTCTCGACCTTGTCCTTTCCGATCGTTTGATGCTGTTCCACGATTGTATCACCCGGCGATATTCGCCGACCATTGCATGCTCGAGAAAGTACTAGGAAATTGAGCAATACATGTATTATAGTTTAAATAGCGGCTTGCTTATTTTAAGTGCATGGCCATGAGGACCCTCACCCTGGAGATCGAGCCCTTCGAGGCTGTAAAAGAGGAAATGGCCGAGACCTTTGCCATGGTCAGTTCCTACTCGATACTTGAGACCCTGAAGATGGACTACAAGGAAGGCATATGCATCGAGATCATTGAGTTCACGCTGAAGGAGGGGGTGTCGATCCAGGATCTCAGGAAGGTAGGCAACATGGACATCCTGAGCGTCCTGAAATCCACCGACAACAGACATACCTGCCTTATCCGATACACGGAACCGGAAGAGACCAAGGGGCAGTTCCAGGAATCCGACCTCGGTCTGGTCCACACCATACCGACGATCGTTTCTCCGGAGAAATTGACCATCAGCATGATGGGGGAGCGGAAGAACCTGTCCGATTTCATCGAGATGATCAGGAACGCCGGCACCATACGGAAGATGTCCTTCAGAAGGGCCGCCTACCATAGCGCCGACATCCTGGCGGTCCTGACCGACAAACAGCGGGAGGTGATGGTGATGGCATTTCAGAATGGCTATTACGACTATCCCAAGCGGATCAGCAGCGAACGCCTGTGCCGGAAGGTGGGCATCAGCAAACCCACCCTATTGCAGCACATGAGGAAGGCGGAGGGGCGGATATTCAAGGAGATCATCACCGGGCGCTTCTGATCCATTAGCGATCACAGCCAGAGTGAAACACGTTAGGGACATGCATCAGATTGAGAGTAATGATCAGATCACCCCGAAGAGCATCACCGTACCGAGAAGTAGCATCACCGCGCCTATCACGAGCCTGAGTTTGCTTCTCTTCTCCAGGCGCCATTCATTGGCCTTTTGCGCCGAGACCCCGAAGTAGATTATCACCAATATTGCCGCAAGGGGCAGCACAAAGATGAGGTTGTACAGTACCAGGTAGGGCATGCCCTGAGCGGCGGTCATGTTGTCGCCCAGCAGGCTCAGTATCGCCAGGTATATGCCTCCGGTGCAAGGGAGCTCGAACATGCTCACCATCGCCCCCAGCACCACTGCCGCCGGGATGCTGGCCTTCTCGATGTATTTCTTGATCAATGGCTTCCTGGATTCCGGAATGGCCACGGTGGGTTTGTTGCCCGGGAAAATGTAGTCCTTTATGTTGATGACGCCTATCGCTATTGATAGCACGGCTGCCCCATAGTAAACGTACCTGGTCATTGCCGTGGATTGCAGGAAGGCCAGCAAACCGATCCCAGCGATGAGATAGACGAGGAATACGGTGACGATGTAGGCGATGCCGACCAGAAGCACCCGCCTCTTGTTCCCGAGGCTGGTAAGGAACATCAGCAGGAATATCATGACACTTATGGCGCAGGGATTGATGCTGTCTATCGCTGCCGCAGCTATGACCATCCCTATCGTCAGGTCCGTCGAAAACCCACCTTTGGGTGTGGAATCGAGCACATCGGTCATCGTGCCATTGCCGGCCGAGCTGAAGGCACAAACCCGGTAATAGTAGACCTGACCGTTTGTGAGACCGGTGTCTGTGTACGAAGTCGAAGTTACCGTGTTTAATAGCGTCATCGAGGCCGGGCTCGTTCCCCGGAAGATCAAGTAACCCGATATCGCGGCCGATCCGTTGGACGGTGGCGCATTCCATGACAGAAGGACTTGCCCGTCCCCTGAGGTGACGACAAAGTCCTGAGGAACGGAAGGAGCAACGGCCGTCCCGATGGAGGTGATGTTCACCTCGTTGGATTCCGGTCCCGGGCCTTGGGCGTTCACCGCCCGCACTTTATAGTGATAGGTCTGACCGTTGATCTGGTCAGTATCATTGAACCAGAGGTTCGGATATGCGTCGGTCAGGATCGTCTCTGCGTCAGAGGAAACCCCCCTCCATAGCTCATAGTTGGTGATGACGGAGCAACCGTCGTAGAACGGAGCCTGCCAGCTGAGGTTGATGTAGCCGTCGCCGCGGCTGGCCTGGAGGTTTTGGGGCGCGGTAGGTACGGTTGCAGGGGTGGCACTGGACTCGACAGACCTCGGCCCCTCCCCTACCGAGTTCACCGCGCTCACTTCGTAATAGTAGGTCTGGCAGTTGGTCAGACCTCTATCGGTATAGGTCAGAGCGCTTCCCAGGGTGAGGAACAGGGTCTCGCTGCCAGATGTCATGGAGCGATAGACGTTGTAGTTTGTGACCGTTGAACCGCCGTTGTTCGCTGGCACGGACCAGGTCAGGATGATCTGACCGTTGCCGGCGGTGGCGGTCAGGGATCGAGGCGCGGTTGGCGCGGTCGGAGCTTTGCCTGGTATGGCGTAGACCTCATTTGAACTCGGTGCCGATCCCTGTGCATTTTCGGCCCTTATGATGTAGTAATAGGTCTGACCGTTTGTCAGGCCAGTATCGTTGAACCAGAGGTTCGGATAGACATCGGTCAGGAACGATTCTTCACCTGGGGATATACCCCGCCACAGCTCATAGTTGGTGATGACGCTGCCACCGTTGCTGGCAGGTGCTTGCCAAGATAGATTGATACAGCCGTCACCAGGACTTACCTGAAAGTTCTGAGGAGTGGTTGGCGGTCCGACAGGAGTGGCACTGAGCTGATCCGACACAGGTCCGTCTCCTGCGCCGTTCACTGCGCTTACCCGGTAACAATAGGTCTGGTCGTTATCGAGCCCGGAATCGGTGTATGTTAGAACGTCGCCAACGGTGGTCAGGAGCGTCTCATACCCGGATGCGATCCCGCGGTACACCCTATAATTGGTGATAATGCTTCCACCATTACCACTTGGAGACGCCCAGATTAGTACCACCTGACCGTTGCCTGGAGTGGCCGAGGTTAGGCTCGGTGCCGAAGGTGTTGTGGCCGGAGTGGCGGCGGCTTCGTTGGATCGTTCCCCCGCTCCATCAGAATTTACCGCGCTCACCCTGTAATAATAGGTGACGCCGTTCGTCAGACCGGTGTCGGTGTAAGCCAGTACGTTTCCCAGAGCTGCGATCGGGGTCGATTCCTGCCCGCCGGAGACATATCCTCGATACACATCATATCCAGTGATAACTGCGCCGCCATTGTCTGCCGGCGTGGACCAGGTTAGAGAGACGCCTCCATTCCCGGCATTCGCAACCAGGAATTGAGGTGCGGAAGGCGGATCGACCTGGGTCAATCGCAGTATGGTCGATTCCAGGTCAGCCCTGATCTCATCCGGACCTATCAGTGCCACCTCGTTCTCTATGAAGACAGAAGGAGTCGTCGTGCGCCCGGTGCTGAAGGCGTTGTTGAAATCCAAGAACTGCAGATAGTTGGTACGGTTATGGGTTATCTCCAGTTTCAGAAAGGTGACTTGAGTATATTTTGCGGCAAGGCTATCGATGAACGGCTCCGTTGCCGCACAGTGTGAGCAGCCGATCGCCCAGAAATAGTAGATGACGATGCTTCCATCGACGCTGTCTCCGATGTATGAAGTTGCCAGCGGCGCTTTCATCACGATATCGTTCGTCTGTGCTACGGAGAGCGCGCCGTCACCGCCATAGGCAAGGCCTGAGACGGATGCTAGCGAAAGCATCAACGCCAATGCCATGATCGTCAGCGAACGCGACCTCATGTGAAGCCGATCCCCCAATTAATATGCGGAGGTCAGCGTAATAATGCTTTTTCATTTACCACATTTTTCCGCCCTACCATTGCTTCCGTACATCCCTCAATCCTAATTCAGGCCTGGACGAATGAAAGGAAGGTTGTCTCATGAGGCCGGTATCGACTGATTATGGCCAGGGTTTTTTACGCAGAGACAGGAGATCGACACGGCGCATCAAGAAATGGCCAGTAAGTATTCGCACAATCGATTGATGCTGGAAAAGATAGAGAAAAGTGTTGATGGTCCTTACCGCTAAGGACCATCAGGAAAGAGATAAAAGGAGGCGGTGAGGCCTCGTTGCTCTCGACGCTCACTTCTTCTTGCGCCTCTGCAGCAGCAGGAACGCGGCGGCCAGCAACGCTATGATGCCGATGGCCCCTCCGGCGATCAGCAGCGTGTTGTCACTGCTGGACTCGCTGGCCAGTGCGCTCAGTGTTCCCAGGGCGGTCGTCTCTCCGGCTGCGGTGGATACGCTCTGCGTGACCGTCTTGTACCCATCCTTGCTGATCGTCAGCGTATATGAGCCGGACGTCACGTTCTTGAGCTCAAAGTACCCGTTGGCGTCGGTGGTGGCGCTCATGCCGTTGCTCAGCGTGACCTTTGCGCCGGCCACCGCCTTGCCGCTGGCATCCTTCAGGGTGCAGGTTATCTTGCCCTCGTCCTTCATCGTGGTGAACGACCAGCTTACGGTGGCGAGCTCCTTCCCGGACAGGTCCTTACCGCTGACCGTGACGGTATAGGTGGTGTTATAGGCCAGCGCCGAGGAGGGCGTGTAGGTGGCGTTGTTGCCGTTCCAGGTCAGCACTCTGATGACGCCGTTGACCGAGATGGTCGTGGCGGTCTTGTTCATCGGCTCACTGAACTGGACGGCGATGGTGGCGCCCCTGGGGACGACGTTTCCGATCGGGGTCTTGTCGGTGACCGTCGGCGTTGACGATTCGACGGTCAGCGACACCGACGTCTGGTTGACGTTGCCGGCCTTGTCGGTCGCCTTGACGGTTATGGTGTATGGGCCGTCGGCCAAGGTGAGGACGCGGCTGTTCCCGGTCACGTTGGTCCAGGTCGTTCCGTCAGTGCTGAGCTCGACCTTGTCGATGCCGGAGGTGGCATCGCTGGCTTCCCAGCTCACAGTCACCGAGCCGGTGATGTTTACGGTGTTGTTGCTCGGCGAGGTTATCACGACTACTGGCTTGACCGTGTCGACGGTGAAGGCAACGGAAGTCTGGTTGACGTTGCCTGCATTGTCGGTCACCTTGATGTGCACCTGGTAGGCGCCATCGGCCAGGGTCAGAACGGTGCTGTTCCCGGTCACTGGTGTCCAGGTCGTTCCGTCGGTGCTGATCTCGGTCTTGGCAATATCCACTACCCCGCTGTCGTTCCAAAGCACCGTCACGGTGCCAGTGTTGTTGTACGAATTATTGGCCGGAGAGATGACGACGACGACCGGCTTGACCGTATCGACGGTGAAGGTTACGGAGGTCTGGTTGAAGTTGCCGGCCTTGTCGGTCACCTTGACGTATGTGGTGTAGGTTCCGTCGGCCAGGGTGAGTACGTGGCTGTTCCCGGTCACGGTGGTCCAGGTCGTTCCGTCGGTGCTGATCTCGGTCTTGTCGATGCCGGACGTGGCATCGCTGGAGGTCCAGTTGACGGTCACCGAGCCGGTGGTGTTCTTCGAGTTGTTGCTCGGGGAGGTTATCACGACTACCGGCTTGACCGTGTCGACGGTGAAGGCAACGGAGGTCTGGTTGACGTTGCCCGCTTTGTCGGTGACCTTGACGGTCACGGTGTAGGCGCCATCAGCCAACGTGAGGATGGTGCTGTTCCCGGTCACTGGTGTCCAGGTCGTTCCGTCAGAGCTTATCTCGGTCTTGTCGATCAAGGACGCGGCCTCGCTGGTGTTCCATTGCACCTTCACCGAGCCGGTGGTGTTGTACGAGTTGTTGCTCGGCATGATGATGGTCAGGTTCGATCCGAGCGTCTTGAGGACGATGGTCACATTGTCGCTGACCATCAAGCCCTGGCTGTCGGTCGCGTTGACGGTGATGTTGTTGATGCCCAACACCAATGTGGCCGTCGCGGTCCATGAGCTTATTCCGCTGCCCTGACCGGACGCTCCGGAGACCAGATTGTGCCAGGTGACGTCGGCGATGATGTAACCCGTGGTTGTTCCCGACAGAACTATGCTGGTCGCGTTAGTGTACAGGTTCGAAGGGGGTGAAAGGATCTTCACCGAGAGGGCCACTGGGTGGTTGTCAACGGATAGGCCCCCGGCGATGGCGTATGACGAATCGACTATCCCGTCCTTGTTGGCGTCGGGAGTGGCCCAGTCGCCCCAATAGTTGCCGATCGTTCCATTCCAGCGGTTGGAGGCGTCGTCATGGGCCTGGATATGGTCCGCGCTGTACACCGAGGTGCTGCCGTTGTTGCCGATCAGCACATTGGTGTAGATAAGATCGACAGCCCCGGTGCATTCCGTCAGGTTGATGCCGTAGTCCAAGGAATTGAAGATCTTGTTCCTGTTGACGGTATTGCCGAAGGACTTCCACAGGCTGATACCGCAATCCAGGGCACCGACGACGGTATTGTTGTAGAGGACATTGCCGTTGGACAGCTGGGTGAATATGCCTCTGAACGATGAACCGTTCACGATGTTATTGGAGACGTTGTTGTTGTTCGATGCCTCGATGTATATGCCGTTCCCGGTTGAATGATTCACTCTGCTATCGGTGACATTGTTGTTGTTAGAATAAGATAGGGCTATACCATCGAATGTGTCTTTGACGGTGCTGCCGGCGATGACATTGTTCGTTGAATACATCACCACTATGCCGTACGCAGTGCTGTACACGACCTGGTGAGTGACGACGGTACCGGATACAGCGTTGTGCGACGACAGGTACAGCCGAATGCCGGCGTGCCAGGCATCCACGATCTGGTTGTTGGTGTAGGTACAGTAGTTGGACGAGAACGAGTAGATCGCGTCGTACGCGCCGGTGATCACGCTGTTCTCGACCGTGATGTGAGAGCTCCAGAAGATTACTACTCCGCCGTGGTTGTTCAATCCGTTGACGTTAGCGTAGGTAACGTTCAGCAGGATGACCTCGCCTGCCCCGGAGGGGACCGAGGCGTTGTCCATGTTCTGGTTCTTAAGGAAGAACACGGCCGCGCCGTTGACGGTGTTGGTGGATGAGATCGCCGTGGCGTCGATGTAGGCTTGAACGCCGCTGTTGCTGTCGACGTGCCTAAGCTCGATCGAGCAACCGGTGAGCTTGTTCCTCTCCAGGGTGGCGGTGCTGGAATCTAGATAGATGCCGTGAGTCCCTGCCGCTCCGGTGATGGTGTTGTTGTCTACGAGTATGTTACTTGATCCGACGATCTGGATACCATAATTAGCATTGTATATGGTGCAATTGAAGATCGTAACATACAGGTTGACGTTGGTAATCGATATGCCCGCGCCCCCACTGCCGTCGATGCTGAGGTTGGCGATGACCTTCGGGTCCGAGGCCGTTCCGGCTCCCGGATAGCTGTCAAGGTCAGTGTTGCCATTAATTACGATTGGGGTCGATGTGGTGAGCGTAGCGCTCGCCATCGACGTGCCAAACACGCTAATCAGCAAGGCAATGGATATTATGGCTGTCAGAAACTTGGTCCTCATGAATTTATCCCCACTGTTAAATCGTACAGGCGTATATTAACATAATCAAAGAACCCAGCAAATGATAATAACCGCAAGACAGCCATAGGAAAATCGGTGGCCTATTTTCGATTCGTGATAGGAATGAGCGACATTTCTTATACCGCTGCCATCAAAATCGAACGCATCATCCTGGAACCATCGATAACATCATCCATTCTCCATCAACCGGGTGGTATTTTGGCTAATGGAATACGTTTTATCGACACACGATCGGACCGCAAATGACACTTTTTGTTCAGCGAAGGGCAGATGTGTGATTCCACATTAGTGAGCACCGATGGATAGGTTCAGGACCGACACCACCTTCTTGCTGCGAGACATCTTGGGAAATTCCCCGAACGTTCGGCGATCCGATCCGGTCGTCGGCAGTTCCACGGGGCGATAATCGCCAAGCAGCATGCTCCGTCCCTGGTATATCGAACCGGCAGGACGGTCCAGTGAGCGTCCCGGTTCGATGATGGAGCGTTCAGTACTTCGACAGATCTGGGCTTAGTATGTGTTGTTCGCGCCGTTCACCATGCTCCCTCCCGGCCCGGACGGGTTCTGGGATACGGTGACGATGAACTGACCGATCACATTGTTGTCCGAATTGTCATTCACGGAGAATATGATCGTCCGGCCATTCCAGTTGCTATAAGAAGCCGTGTAAGGATCGATGCTCGTAAACGTCCCATCATGGTCTGGGTCTGTCAGTGCGATATTGCCCGCCAGACCAAGCGAGGAGGCGTCGACCCACGCGTTCTTGACGCTGGTGCTTTTGACCGGGATCGTGACGAAGAAATGCACCAGGTCTTGATCGTAGACCGGGGACGGCATAAGACCCCTCTCGGCAATGATGGGTGGAGTGTTTTGATCGGTAGTGGTTCCGGCCAATGTTGTCTGCCATACGATGCTGTTGGTCGTCTTGTCCACGATCATGATGCGCACTGCCACGCTGCTATCGTAGCCTGGCACAATGTAGGACCATACCTCTCCGATATTCCAGTCTTGGCCTATGCTGGACGTACTTGATGATATGTTTAGCGTCGATGACACGTCATTCTTGAAAACGTAGATGTTAGTTGATGAATCGCTCAATGGCTGTCCTTCCTCGTGGGTTATATTGACATATAGGCTTGTGCCGGAGACACCGGTCTGAGCATTGAAATCGCTTATCGTCCGGTCCTGTGGCGGAGGCATGTTCATTACGAAGACCAGGACGCCCGAGAACATGGTGACCGTTATGGCCAGGACGAGCAGGTTCCCGATGATCTCAGAGACGGCGTTATGGCCTTTCTGGAGGCCTTTCAAGTTTCGATGATGATTATGCGTTTTAATTGTCATGGATTATGTTGCCTCGATCGTCGAGTGCCCTCTTTCGGTGCCTATCTGCCCATTTGGTTTGTCTATATTTACGATTTCCGGAGGCGGCAGGTAAATGCAGGCATGGTCTGGCTACGGCAGAAGCATCGTATCTCGTCGATCGCCAGATTCCAAGTGATTCTTGACAAGGAGATATAGGACCTTTAGCAAAATGACATATCGGAGACGCTCTGTTCATTTTTTCGAGAGGAGGTCGTCTATTGAAAGAAAATGGCGGATTTCCAGTCGTATTGACAGCTGATCGGACTCTTATGAGCGAGTACGGTGGCAGCATATTTCTCGGTTTCAGCGCCGTGGTCCCGGAAAAATGGGTCCCTCCATCGATCTATTTTTCAATATTCTGCCCTCCGGTGGATGTCAATCAGGACGGTTCGGTACCCGTGGCTCCCTGCGGAACCAGGAAGGTCGAGTCCATACTCCTCCATGGAGGGTTTTCTCGAGAGGACGTTATCGTGGCTCATCCGGAACACCTCGATAAGGTCGTGGGACCGGACACGAAGGTCATCGGGTTCACCGAGAACGATCCCCTGGGTATCGGGCCGGCCACCTCCACCTTCAGCAGCATTTTCAGAGGGGATGCGTACATGAAACGCAAGTTCAGGGAGGCGCTGAACCATCCTTCCATCCTGAAATACAAACCGAAGATCATCGTCGGGGGTCCGGGGGCATGGCAGCTGACCGACGCCGCGATCAGAAAGGAATTGGGAATAACCACGGTCGTTCTGGGCGAGGGCGAGATGGTGATCCCCCAGTTGTTCCAGAAGGCGATAAGAGGCGAGACCCTGCCAGGAATGGTCATGGGCGAGGTGACCCCGATAGACCGCATCGCGAGGATCGAGGAACCGACCGTTAACGGGCTCGTTGAGATATCCAGGGGTTGCGGAAGGGGATGCGATTTCTGCATCCCCACCATGGCGAAGTACCGGTGCCGGGAGATAAAGGACATACTGGCGGACGTAGAGGTCAATCTGGCGGCAGGCCGGCAGCCATGCCTTCATGCGGAGGATGTGTTCCGCTACGGGGCCAAGAAGATCGAGGTGGATCCAGGTCGATTGATCAGCCTGTTCCAGGCGGTCAGCGAGGTACCGGGAGTGACCCGCATGACCATCTCCCATTTTGCCCTGGCATCCGTCGCCAGCGCCCCCGAGGAGATCAGGACGATCTCTGATCTCATGAACGTAACCGAGAAGGAATGGATGTCGGGCCAGACAGGGATCGAGACCGGGAGCCCGGAATTGATGAAGCGCTACATGATCGGCAAGTGCCGCCCGTTCGAGCCTGATGCCTGGCAGGAGACAGTGGTCAGCGGGTTCAGGATCCTGGAACATAACCATTGGATCCCCTGCGCCACGCTGATAATGGGTCTGCCCGGTGAGACCGATGAGGATGTGGACATGACGATCGAGCTCGTCAGGAAGATAGACGATTACAATTCGCTGATAGTGCCCCTGTTCTTCGTCGCGCTGGGAGAACTTGACGAAGGCGGCCGATCGTTCACCGCGGAGATGATGAGCAAGGCCCAGACCGAATTGTTCCTGGCCTGCTGGGAGCACAATCTGAAGTGGTCCCCGTCGATCGTCAATGACTGGGCCCACCGCAGCATCCGCAATCCGTTGGCACGACCTTTGCTGAAGGTGCTCCTGAAGTTCGGCATGGCCGAGGGCATGGAATTGATCCGCATGTGCAGGGATGAATACGACTATGACATCCAGGAATTCCTGGACGAACGCAGGAAGGGCAATGTGAAGATCCTGCCGCTGACGGTGAACGCGATCGGGCACCTGGTAGGGCAAAGCCATTAGCGTCGATGTCCCACATTCAAAGGACAATTCGTCCTTGACATTTTAGCCGATCCCGGTCGGTCATGGCGTGAGAATTGCCTCTGGTCTGGAAAATGTTCTCAATGTCGAATAATTCCGTTTTGGCGATCTGGGAGACCCATCTGACGATATTATCCTCTGGTAAGGTAAGAAACCCAACGGCCGATTCAGATGCATCGCAGAGCCTTCAGGATTTGTATCTGAGGAGCTCTCTCCAGAAGACAGGCGTGAGGATGACGAACACTGCGATGAACTCCAGCCTTCCCGCCCACATGGTGATCGTGAGCGCTATCTTGCCGAGATCTGGGATGCCCGCAAAGGTGCCCATGGGGCCCAATGCCCCCATCCCCGGACCTACGTTCGATAGGGTGGTGATGGCGGCCGACATCGAGGTCGTTGGGTCGATCCCCAATATCACCAGCACTATCGTGCAGGCCAGTGCCGAAAGGATGTAACAGATCAGAACGGCCATCAGCGACGAGAGCACGTTCTCGCTCATCGGCTTTCCATCCATTTTCGTGGTGTAAACGGATCTGGGATGGACGGTCTTGTACAGGGTGGAATAGACGAATTCCCGGGTCAGCATGAGCCTGGCCACCTTTAGTCCGCCTGCCGTCGATCCGGTGCAGCCGCCAATGACCATCAGGCCGAAGAGAATGAACAGGGCCGCCTTCTCCCACTGGGCAAAATCTATGGTGGCAAATCCGGTCGATGTCATGGTCGAAGCGACCTGGAACATGGACGTTCTGATCCAGTATTCGATGTTAGCGAGGGACCCGTCCCATACCAGGAGGAATATCATGGCCGAGGCGATGATCATGAGCGCCAGATAGGTGCAGAACTCAGAGCTTTTGAAGTATGTGCGGATGCGACGGGACGATATGGCGGTGTAGTGGAGGTAGAAGTTCACCCCGGAAATGAACATGAACGCGATGACCGTCCATTCGATGACCGGATTCCCATAGAATGAAATGCTCTGGGTGTGGGGAGAGAAGCCACCGGTTGAGACGGTGGAGAACATGACGGCGAACGAATCATAGATCCCAATGCCACCAAGCAGCAGCAGGACGAGAAGGACCCCGGACAGACCCAGGTATATGTTCGTGAATTTTCTGGCCTCGTCCTTTATCCGGAGGGAAATGCTGCCTTGACCATTGCTGCTTCCCGGAGATTCGTTGCGGGTGAGGTATCGCCCTCCGACACCGAGCACGGGCAGAACGGCCACGAACAGCATGATTATGCCCGCCCCTCCCAGCCACTGGGTGAAGCTGCGCCATAGCAGAAGGCTCTCCGGCCACGATTCGATGCTGGTCATGATGGTGGCACCGGTGGTGGTGAACCCGCTCATGGTCTCAAAGATCGCATCGATGGGACCCATTCCGTACATGATGTAAGGCAGGGCACCGACCACTGACGTCGTAAGCCAGACCATGGCCACTATGAACATCGCCTCCGTCGACCGCAGCCTGCCGGACGATCTGCACCGGGACAGGACCATCCCGGCTATCATGCCAGAGAGAAGGATCGGGTACAACCAAGGCCTGACGTCCTCCCGGTAGATGACGGCGACGGAAAGCGGGAGCAGCATGGAAACGGCGAGATACAATGAGAGCAGCCCGAACATGTGAGGAACTGGTCTCTCCTTTCTCGCCAGACCTTCCCTGATCAGATAGAGGTTGATGCCCTTGACCTTGAGGGTCCTCTTGATCTCCCTCTTGAGGTGCTTGAGGTTCTGTCCCATCGCCCTCACCTCCTCACGGATTCACCGGGATCCGGATATCCAGCATCCGTTCCAGGGCCGGAATGTCCGCCTTCACCGTATAGAATAGCATGGTATCGCCCTTCTCCAGGACCAGCCCCATATAGGGGACCGTTGTTCTGCCATTGCGCAGGACCATCGCTATCGTCGTTCTGTCCGGCAGGTCGATCTGTTCGATGGCCTGCCCCTTGAACTGGCTTTCGTCGCCCACATCGATGCTGAACAGCATCTCGGAGAATGTTTCCAGCAAGAGCAATGCCTTGAAACCGGGGTAGATCAACCTGATGATCTCGTTGGCGACCACGTGATAATAGCCTATGTCCGCGTCGATCTCGGACATGCTGAACACGTCCTCATAGTCGCGTTTTGAAAAGGAAGCGACCACCTTCAGGACGCCCAACTGTTTGGCGATGAGGGCGGTTATGAGGTTCTTCTCCTCGTTCTCCGTCACCGCGAACAGCACGTCCGTCATGTTCACGTTCTCCGCTTTAAGGATGGACGGATCGGCACCGTTGCCCATCACGACCACGGTCCTGTTCGACCTCTTGGAGAGGCCGTTGCACCTCTCCCCATCCTCCTCGATGATCTTGACCGAGGAACCTTTCGATTCCAACCGGGTCACCAGATGCTCCCCGAGGATCCCGCCCCCGACGATGACGAAATCTTTCATCCTCATCCTCTTTCCGAGATACTGGTCGAATCTGGTCAGGCATTCGCTGCTCCCGATCACGGTGATCTCATCGCCTGCCACCAGTCTGTAGTCATCATCGGGAATGATGGATGCTCTTTCACGATGGATGGCCAGTATCTTGCATCCCTCTGGGATGGGGAGCTGCCTAACGCTGGTGCAGAAGACATGGGAGAACAATCCAGATATCTGAAACTTGCCCATGCTGACATCAATGCCGGGCAATTCCTCCCAATCGACCAAGTTCTCCATGTCGACCATCTTGATCATCTTCTCCGCGACTATGCGTTCAGGCGAGAGGACGAAATCCACATTCATCAATTTGGAGACGGCGCCGTCCTCCTCGTACTCTGGATTTCTGACCCTGGCAACGGTGATGATGTCGCCCTTGACCTGTTTTGCGACCGCGCAGGCGAACATGTTCACCTCATCCTTTTCCGTGACCGCGATCACAAGCTTGGTCTGCTCATCGATGACCTCTCGCAACACCTTGGGATTTGCTCCGTTGGCGTTCATCGCGGCGACGTCCAGATAATCGAGGATGTAGCCGAACTTGTCCTCGTCCCCTTCGACGACCGTGATCGAATGCCTCTTGGACAGCGTTCTGGCTATGGTGTAGCCAATGTTACCTGCCCCGATAATGATTATCTCCGATGACAATGCCCATCCCAATCCGAACAAGAAATATCTTCAGGCTTGAAATAATTTTGTGGCCCATTTTGGAAATCGACAGCATATCCTGACCAGATCTGACCATTGCCTTCAGGATGGCGGTCCTTCCCCGAGATAGGAAATGTCCGGCTCGGAACGATGTCATCTCGACATGAACGAACGTCATGACGATGGAAAATTCCCGATGAATGACCAAGGGTCACGAATTGGTGTGAAATTGACATTACCAAATCGCCACGTTCGGGACCGGCAGGTCGCGCTGGACCTACCGGTTTGCCTTTGTCCCTTTTCCTAGGTTCAGACCATGTTCGGGATCGAGGTTTGATCTCTTCTGTACCCTACTTCCTGGCCCTCCGTCTGTTGAACAGCACCAGTCCTGCTATGAGCATGACGGAAACGACCGCCAGTCCAGTAATGGCCACGATGGGCAGCGGGCTGTCGCTCAGGTTACTGGAACCAGTCTTGGTCACCTCGCCCAGGCTCGCCACGATGCTGTGGGTGCTGTGGTGATATTCGAAGTACAGGATCCAGGAGGATTCGGTGGAGTTGAGCTTATAGCTCATTTCCTTTCCATCCATAGAAAGCCGTATCTCGGAGCCGTTGGCCACCAGGTCCTTGCTGATGACGATCCGTGAATAACCATTGGTCCCGGTCTCGCCGCTCACATTGAAGCTCAATTTCTCGCTCTCTGAGTTGAACGACAGATCGGTGATGGTGGAGTTCGACTGGACCGTGAAGACATATTTGTCCGAGGTCTCGGTGATCGCCAGGCTCTTGATGGAGGTCGAAGGCAAGTAGATCGCATTGCCCGCCCAGGCCGCTTTCACCATAAAGATGCCGGTTGCATGCGGGTTCCATTGGGTCGAGAAACTGCCCTTGACGGATGTGCTGACCGATGATATGTCCGACCAGCTCAGACCGTTGGTGGTGCTGTACGAGAGGCTGATGCTCAATCCCTCGATCGGCATCCCTGCGTTGACGGTGACCACGCTGCCGGTCAACGTCACCAATGCACCGATGGAGCTGGATGATTCCGTCTCCATATCCAATCTGACCGCCGTGGAGGCATAGATCGGCCCGGTCTCCTTGCTAGGGATGGAGCTGCCCAGCTGATTGACCGCTTTGACGTAATAGTAGTAGTTGGTCCCGAGGACTATCGCCCTGTCGGTGTAGGAATTGACAGAGGTGTTGGCCAGCATCGATTCCGTTCCTGCGGAGGTTCCCCGTAAGATGCTGTACGATACCGGATATCCCCCGTTGTCGCTGGGGGCGGACCAGTCGAGAACGATCCCGCTGTCGATGGTCGAGACAGAAACGTTGAGCGGCTCCGACGGTACTGTCTTGGTCGGTATGGCGACGGCATAAGTGGTCGGTCCGGTTCCGGCCGGATTATGCGCGGCCAGGGTGAAGTTGTAGCTCTGTCCGTTGAGCAGGCCGGTGATCGCGAAGGTCAGGCCGGTCGGGTTGATGGACAGCACCACCCCATCCTGATACACGACATAATGATCGATCGCTGCCCCGCCGTTGTTGCTGGGCGCGGTCCACGTCAGTGTCACGAACTCATTGCCCGGGGTCGCAGTCAATCCCGCCGGGGCACCCGGTATCGTGTACGGCATGGCCAGAACAGGGGCCGACTTGGCGCTGAGGCCCATGGAGTTATGCGATGCGATCGAATAGGAATACGATTGTCCGTTGAGCAGTCCAGTGACCGACCAGGAGTTCCCGGTTACCTGGATTATCTCGATGTCGTTCTGATAGACCACGTAATAGTCGATCGGAGCTCCTCCGTTGTCGGCCGGGAGCGCCCAAGCTAGGTCGACCTTGCCATCACCTGGCGTTGCGGTCAGGCCTTCCGGGGCGCCCGGTGATGTCAATGCCGGTCTCGGTGCCGCGGAAACGGTCGTCGTCCTCGGTCCCTCCCCTGCCCCATTGCGGGCGGAAACAGCATAATCATAGGCCTGTCCAGAGGTCAGTCCAGTGATGGTGAATGACGTTTCCGTTGTTTGCTGCACGACGACCCCGTTCTGGTAGATGAAATAGGAGTCTATTGCCGTTCCTCCGTTGGACAGCGGTGCCGTCCAGTTCAAAGTGATCTGCAGATGCCCGGGTACTGCAGTCAGACCGGTCGGGGCGTCGGGGATGGCCACAGGAACGGATACCGTTGCCACGGACTGTGCGCCGATGCCGGCCAGGTTATGCGCGGCGACGGTAAAGGTGTATGATTGGCCGTTGACCAGAGCGTTGATGATGGCCACTGGCCCCGACTGTTGATAGGTCAGTGCGACCCCGTCCTGATATACCACATAGTAATCGACCGCACTGCCACCGTTATAGGCCGGCGCGGTCCAGTTCAGGGTCACCTGTTCGTTGCCTGGAACGGCCATCAGACCGGTCGGGGCGTTAGGCAAGGTGTACGGTATCGCCGTGATGGGAATGGATTTGACGCTCAGGCCGGCGCTGTTATGGGCCGCGACGGCAAAGGAATATTGTTGGCCGGGGAGCAATTCGGAAATGGTCGCGGTTGTGCCAGGGGCAGTGGTCGTCAACGCGACCCCGTCCTGATAGATCACATAGTGATCGATCGTGGCTCCTCCGTTGTCCGCCGGAGCCGCCCATGCCAGGTCGACCTTCTCATTTCCTGGGGTTGCGGTCAGTCCGGTCGGGACGCCGGCCGGGTCTGGTGTCGGGGTCGCTGGGATGGTGGCCTTGACGCTCTGCCACATGGAATTGTTGGCGGCGACAGCGAACTGATATGGCCTTCCGTTCTCCAGGTTGTTTATCAGGTAATAGGTCTGGGAGGTTTTGCCGATATATGTTCCATCCTGATAGACAGCATATGAATCAATGGCCCCGCCTGTTTCCGATGGGGCAGCCCAGGTAAGATTCACGGCCTTGTTGTGCATGGTAGCCGACAAAGAGACCGGTGCGCCAGGTACGCCCAGCGGTATCACCATTACTGGAGCGGTCTGTTGGCCTGTCCCGACCTCGTTATGCCAAGCGGCGGAAAAGTAATAGGTCCTGCCATTCGTCAGGCCGGTGACTTGTAGATAAGTGTCGGTGGTCTGCGCGACTTCCACCCCATCCTGATAGATGATGGTGTATAGGATCGACAAACCACCAGCATCGGACCGGGCACTTATATGGTAAGAGATATAGGCAGACCCGTCTCCTGCGTCGGCGGTGAAGTCCTCCACTTGGCCTGGCGTATTTACCGGATATGACTCCGCAGGATCGCTTGGCGACCCCACTCCGACAGCATTGTGCGCTGCCACGGTCCAATCGTAGGGATTCCAATCCGACGGTGATTCGATATATTGGTACAGTACTGAGATAACGGCCTTCAACCCGCTGTATTGATCAGGAAGGGGCGCCCCGTCCTGGTATACGACGTAATAATCTATTGGGCTGCCTCCGTCCGAAGCCGGAGCGGCCCATGTAAGGGTCACGTTGTTTATTCCAGAGGTTGCCGATAGTCCTGTCGGAGTCCCGGGCAGCGTTGCGTCTGGGGCAGCGGCAACCGTTTGCATTCCGAAAATGACAAATGTGCTCGACAGTAGGAACAGTGCGATGACTGCGGTTTTTGCGATCGACTTGGATTTCTCCCCCATTTTAGCCCCGCCTCAACAAGGATGAACGAACGAGCGCTTAATAATTTAGGTTCCTATTCTACTCTTGATATTGTCCTTGATATTCACATAATCACCTTGTGCCATATGCTAAGAAATAACGACAATATGTCAATATATTATCAAAAATGATAAAGATGTAAAATATTGAAGAGTGAAATAGATTGTTTGTATGAAATTTTTAGATTTTAGTGCTGGTATGCTAGATGCCGGCCGGCAACTCGTCATTTTCTGATTTGACCGCTTAGCTTTTTCGTTAAACGACCCTTCGTTCGATCGAAAGAACGAAGACCGTAAGACCATACGGTGAAAAAGGAC
Source organism: Methanomassiliicoccales archaeon (assembly GCA_036504055.1). Lineage (NCBI taxonomy): Archaea > Methanobacteriati > Thermoplasmatota > Thermoplasmata > Methanomassiliicoccales > Methanomassiliicoccales archaeon. Next base: position 24,816 of record DASXVU010000036.1, read on the forward strand.
ACGGATGCCTTCCAAGGCCTTACTGCCTTTGGCCCGGACCGGCTGCCCGAGGTCCCGACGCCGACCTGGATGCATGTACGGTCGACCTCTGGCCGCCCCTATGCATACTTGATTGCTGAGCCGACGATCCTCTTGTCCGAGGCACGTTCTGCACCGGCACGACCTTCTTGATCTCCGGTTCCGGCCGGTGTACGACCTCGATCTCCAGCGGATCTATGCGCTTGTGCGTTCGGCGCTCGATGTCCCGGATCATGCCGCGTTCCTCCGGCAGGAACAACGATACCGATATGCCTTCCTTTCCCGCCCGTCCGGTCCTGCCGATCCTGTGGACATACGTGTCAGGGTCCATCGGCGAGTCGTAATTGAAGACATAGTCGACATCGGAGATGTCCAGTCCCCGCGCCGCCACGTCCGTCGCCACGAGGATCATGACCGAGCCTTCCTTGAACGCCTTGATGACCTTGTCCCGCTTGTTCTGCGCCACATCACCGTGGATAGCACCTGCGGGATAATTGTCGGCCAGCAGCTTCTTCGTCAGCTGGTCGGTCTTGCGCTTTGTCGCGCAGAACACCATGGCCTTGGGATGGGCGGTGTCAAGGATCGTGCACAGGACGTCACGTTTGACCTCCTTGTCTGCGATGAAATAGTATTGCTTCGTGAGGTCCAGGACCGGCTCGTCCTTGGAGACGAGTACTTCCTTGGGTTTGTCCATGTGGCTCATTGCCAAAGCCCGTATCTCTCTGGACATGGTGGCCGAGAACAATAGCGACTGCCTCTTCCTCGGCAGGCATCCCAGAATGAAGTTGAGGTCTCTGGAAAAGCCCATGTCGAGCATGCGGTCGGCCTCGTCGAGAACGAGGACGGATATCTTCGAGAGGTCGATGTCGTTATGCTCGATAATGTCCCGGAGACGGCCGGGGGTGGCGACGACGATGTCCGTACCTCTCCTGAGCTTCTCCAGCTGGGGACCGATGCCGACGCCGCCGTAGATGGCGACGCTCTTGTGGCCGGTGAACTGGGCCAGCTTGGTAAGTTCCTCGAAGACCTGGTTGGCCAATTCCCTGGTCGGGACGAGGACCAATGATGAAGGTGCCTTCGATCCGACCTTGATCCTGCCCAATATGATGGACCCGTAGGTGCCGGTCTTGCCAGTGCCGGTCTGCGCCTCGGCGTACATGTCGCCGCCCTTGAGGCCGACTGGTATAGCTGCTATCTGCACTGGGGTGGGTTCATTCCAGCCCATGCTGTTCATTGCTTTGATGATCTTCTCCGAGATCTGTAGGTCTGTGAAAGTTGTCACGATATTCACTCTATGGGAAATTAAAAACGATCTGTAATGTCACAGGACGATTTTGCTTTCGAACAGTGGTTGCTATTCGTGTATTTAAATGTGCGCAATTGACCTGTGAATCCGGCTGGCAAAAAAAGCATTTAGAAATCGCAGAACGGATTCTAGACCGGCTGATTTGTCGTGAACCATATACCATCGGTCTTTTCGGCCCTGAAGGTGACCCTTCGATGATCTCTCTTTTGGAGCATGGACGGGATATGTGCAAATTTTATCTGCCAATATGCTTACGACGATCCTCCACAAAAGACATGGATCCAGATCCATTCCCTCTCGCTCAAATGGTGAAATGGTATTTAATTCAGGAAATGTCCATTTATTGTTCCATGATCTGGTTCAGGCAAAAGATGTCTTGTCGGAAATGATTTAGAACACTCCTTTGACGCTCGCTATTATGACACGATACGACACGATTGCACCAGTTATATAGGAATCAGGGGAATAAGGCCTAGAATCGGAAGGATGCCGCTGTCATGAGCAACAAGCAACTAAACGATAGATGCGTGATCTTCGTTGACCAGATCTTGAACGCCGATGAAAAGGATCGAACCAAAGAGGATGTAAGGTCCATTGAGCCGGAAGTGACGGAGAAGGAAGGTCGATTCAAGATCCCATGCTGCGAGTACCTGGTGGATAACATAGGCCGGTTCAAAGGAGTGTACGATGGACATATCGGATTGGAGTTCTCGGTAGACGGCGAGGAATACTTTGAAGACTTCACCAACTGTCCATTCTGTGGAGCTGCGATCTCCTATGCCATCCGAAAGACATACAAAATGGTTCAAGGGAGAAACGCAGGGCAATGGACCAAGCAGGAAGTGGATTAGGCAGTGACACCTAATCTACCGTCTTCATCGGAAATGACGGTTATTCGATCACATATAGAGATAGTGTCTCCCAAAGACGTCTTTATGCAGATGGAGTCAATGCCTTGGTGATCAATTTCGATTACCATCCTCTAAACTCCATTCATCTCGTCCAATTGACGTCTTAAGTCCTAACTTATGAGCTGTAAGAAACGTTCCTCGACCGGCCTATCCCAAATCATGCCTATGGATAGGTCCTATGGCAATTCCTAATACAGCGCCATCTACGGACTTTTTCTTCGAATGAAATTCCAGCATTGGCGGGGGAGGTGGAAGGCATGCATAAGAATGTCACATCTTGGAATGATCTTTGATCATAATCACTGAAAAATAGTTTCTTTGCCTTCTGTCCATTGAAACAGACAGACTTGATGTTTCGGTGATCGGAAAGGAACTTGTGGAAATCATTTGATGCTCCGTTCCTGATATCTGGATCCCCGCTGCCATCCCTTTCGCACACCTCTAGGACATCCCATAATGCGATCTCGTTTTTCATTAGAAAGTCGATCTTATCTGGATAGGAAATATGGTGCAATGAACTAATGGATTGCTCGAAAACCTCATACATGATGCTCCAAAAATGGTTCCGGGGGTTGGCATAATATTCTCCCCGTGCCAATGATATCGTGCTCGGCATCGTCCCCAGTATCAACACTCGGGAATTGGGGTCGACGACCGGCGCAAATGAGTGCAATATTTCTTTCAGAGTATTTCCCAGACGAAGCATACTCCTTCTCGAGTTCTTTTCCTTATCTAAAGACGGTAAGAATTCTATCATGGTACTTCTTTGGACATTGTAGATGTACTTGGATGAGATTTAGCTCCATGGTCGTCCAGACAACTGAGACGCAGGTTGATTGAAAATGTCAGAAGAAATTCCTCAGATCATCGTTACTGACATCGGAGAGTATATCGACAAAGGTTGCTGTGCGCGCAACTTCAAGCTTCGCCTGGATAAGGGCATGGAGGCCCGGAGATTTCCTTTCTTCCCCGCAGTGAGGAAACCTCTGAACCCCATCCTGGCGATGAACGGTCAACGATTGGAGGACCAATGGGCCGAGGACTTCTCCAAGACGATGACCTTGATCAACCCCCCGATCTCGAAGAGCGAGAAAGGTGAGATCACCTGGACCGATTTCCTGGAAAGGATCAAAGAATTGCCGCCAGGTCATTCTGTCTTCGCTAGAGAGGTCGAGATATATCGCCAGATAGGGTCATTCCGCGTCACGGGAAGGATGGACTTCCTCCTCTTTCGATGGGATGGACAAACACCAGTCCTCAGAATAGTCGAATGCAAGGCCAGTCGCAAGGACAAGACATATCATCGCATCCAGCTCGCCGCGTACCGGTTGATGGTCATGGAGGCACTGGCAGAGGGAAAGCCAACCTTGGATGGGTTTGGTTTCAAGGACATTCGGATCGAATCTGTAGTGGCCAGGATAGATGAGAAGTCCAATCAGAACCAGGATGCGTTGACGATCCCATCGCTTGATCTCGAAGAGGAGATGGACGATCTCAGGCAACTTCTTTCCAATGGCGGTCCTTTCGTCCATGTCCAAGCTGCTCCGCTCGAGCAACTGAACTACCGTCTGGAACCGAAATGCGATTCCTGCCAGTATTGTCCGATCTGCCTGCCGGAAAGTGCCAGGCTCAGACGGGTAGAGCTGATCGGCATCGATCAATCGACGACCAATACCCTCATCGAGAATGGTATCGACACCATCGATGACCTAGCTGACCTGGACCGCACATCTGAGAAAGCCCAGGCGCTGGTCGGGAGTCCTGGATTCAACATGGACCTGGGCGACCTCATCGTCAGGGCTAAGGCTCGCCGGTCCACCCTCAAGGGCCGACAGGAAGGGGATTGGGGAATCATACCTCGGCCTAACCCGGGCAAGGGTCAGCTCCCAGTATATCAGAGCGGGACCGACTCCCGCCTAATCCGCGTCTACCTAGATGTTGAATACGAGTACATCGAGAACAGATTGGCAGCATTGTCCGCTCACGTCACCGACAGCGAACTGCCGTTGGTCACAAGGTCCGAGAAGGTAGGGGAAAAGAACCGATATGATCCGGTGCCGATGGAATTGGACCGAGAGACCGGACAGTCCCGGCCATGTGTCGGGACGGACGTGGTCAATTACATCTCAAAGCCTTGGACGGGCGACCATAGGACCGATGACGAAAAGGAGGGACAGATGGTCCAGGACTTCTTTGACCGGCTGGCAGACGCGATAGCGGACGTCGGTAAGGGAGAGGACATGAGGCCCGTACACTTCTATGTCTGGTCAAAGAACGATATGACCCACCTCATCGACGCCTGCTCCCGCGTCGGTGGTCCCCTGCTTCACAATCTGACCGAACTGCTCGGCTCCCGTGAGCGCTGCCAGGGTCCGATGGAACAGCTTATCTTCACCCCCCTCCGTGACGAGATCGATCAGAAGGTGGCGCTCGGTTATACAGGTCACAGTCTGGCGATCGCTACCTCGCTAGGCTGGTTCGGATTCCCCAAGTTCCATTGGACCAGGAAGGTCGAGGGTGTACCGACCGATCTGTCCTATTCCTTCCGCCGGGACATATTCGATTTCCGCACATCGCTGAACCTCAACAGCGTAGGCCAATGGTGCGAACGGAACGACCCGGACGGGCATCCCGAGTTCTTTGAGATCAGGACCAAGTTCGGCTCGGACATCAATGCCCCGTATTGGTATGCGTTGTGGGGCATCCTGCCCGAACCGGGCAACAACCTGGACAAGGTTCTGCTGAACGATTACAGGCGGGGCGGTAAGGCCCCTCTAATAGCAGCGTTCCTGCAGGCCAAGTGCCAGGCGCTCAGGTGGCTGGAGGAGCGCCTCTCAAAGAACGATGGCATCCAGAAACCTTTGATGCCGATCAACGACCTGAAACACATTGACAAACGCTTCGAGGACCGTTACGACCTGGTCAACGCCTGCCTCGATTTCATGCGCCTTGATCACCATGTCAAAAAGGTCGAATGGGTCACGTCATGTCTGCGGTCCCCGTCCACCCGGGTCGCCGAAGGCTTCGCGCTGCCGCTGAAGGACCTGATCGACGTCCCGCTGGATGACAATAGCCACGTGGTCCGCGGCGTGATCGACCTGGAGCGCTACGCAGTCGATCCGGACGTCTTCTTCTCGGTCTGCATGATCGGTGAGGAATCGTTCGTGCGCATCTCGCCTTACTCGGGCAAGCCTGACGAAGGCCAATCGATCCACGAGGTCCTGAGCAAGGGGGTCACTGGCAAGGTCACCTTCCTGGACAGGAAGACCGGTCTTTTCGCGGCCAAGGTCATCACCACGAACTATAAGGACCCGATCGCCCGGGACTATGTCCTTCCCTCGCTGTCAAGCAATGCCGCGATGCCATACGCATTAGTCGAGGAGGGCATCTCGGCCTTCGTCCAGAACCGGGTCGACGAATGGCTGAGGAACCACAGGAATGCTCCGGCGGTCAGGTGGTTCGATCCTGGATCCCCTGCGATACCATTACGAGATCAGCTGACATCTGAAACGAAAGAGGCATGCAGGAACGTTCTCCGCTCGATGAGGGTCCTCGACCGCTCGCTCGATGAGGTCCAGGTCCAGGCGTGCATCGATGGAATGGAAGGCACGGTCCAGCTTCTGCTCGGTCCGCCCGGAACGGGTAAGACCAACACCACCGCTGCGGCGATACTTCTCCGCCTGGCATCCACGCCGGAGCGCAAGCTCTTTCTCCTATCGGCGAACACCCACACCGCCGTGGATGAGCTGACGGAGCGATTGAGGCTGACCCTGCCTTCGTTCAGAAAGGCCTCGGCGGAGAACGGCTTCCGGGACAATCCGGTCAGCATCCTCCGGCTCAAGGATGAACCGTCGAGCGCGGAGGAGATCACCTTCGAGAACATCAATCAGATCAAGGACCAATTGAGCATGAACGACGTCGTCATCTGCGGTTCGGTGAACGAGGTCCTGAAACTCGGTAAGAACATGGACAAGTCGGGCTGGCCGTTGGGTTCCGCACATGCTTCCGGATTGATCGTCGACGAGGCCAGCATGATGCTGTTCCCGGACTTTCTGGCACTGGCGACTATGGTATCAGCGAAGGGAGAGATCATGCTCACCGGCGATCACATGCAGCTCTCGCCAATAACATCGCATGACTGGGAGAACGAGGACCGGGAGCAGATCGTCAGGCTGACGCCCCATGAGAGCGCATATGTCACGGTGAAGCGGCTTTGCAGCAGATGCGACAAGAAGGCTCTGAGACAATCGGAGCTCACTCTCACCTATCGGCTTACGGACGAACTGATCCACCTCATATCCGACGTCTACAAGGATGAAGGGGTCACGCTCACTTCAAAAAAGACCGCTCCGTCCAAGAGCGGCAGGATATCCTCGCTCTCTGACGTCTGGAGATATGGCGGCATATACCTGATCGTTCACGACGAATCAAGTTCGAGGAAGCTGAACGAGTTCGAGGCAGGACTTATCCAAGACGTCATCGCATCCCGGCCTGGATCGAAGAAGGATATCGAACCGGGTTCGATATCGATCATCACCCCTCACCGAGCGCAGAAGGGGGCGCTGAAGAGCCTCCTGATGGAAGACCACGGCGATCAGATAAAGATGATCGACACCGTCGAACGGCTACAGGGCGGCGAGTGTGAGACGATCATCGTTTCCGGCACCCAGAGCGACATGAACGCGATCGGGGACAGCGCCGAGTTCATCCTGAACCTAAACCGGACGAACGTGATATTCTCTCGGGCCAAGGAACGCCTCATCGTTGTTTGTTCGAGGAACCTGCTGGACAGCGTCCCTGCCGATATCGATGACTACAGATCGTCGTGGCTGTGGAAACGGTTGCGCTCAACGTGCGACACCGAGATGTTGAAGGTCGAGGGGTACGAACACGAAGTATCGGTCAGAGTGCCGGGAAGATTCTGGAATAAATGACCTTGGTCCCGATCAATCAGCCGATCGTCTGATATCATGGTGAAATTTTATTCAGCGATAGTTAATGAAACAGCTTTAAGCAAGCAGCTTCTAGGAGTACTATGGAAATTGAGAGCAGCTTTACATCCATATCTGACGAGGTTCGCTCAATCATAGGTCCGGTATTGACCACCACCGGCAGCAATGGAAAAAGAATGGTCGAATCGATTCTGAAGATCTTGGAGGACAACCCTGACATTTATCTAAAACCCACCACGCAGGGTTTCCACGTCTGCATGAAATGGAACGGGGAAGAGATCAAATTGATCCAGATATGGGGGAGGCTGGACCCGACGAAGACCGACATCATGGAGACAAGAAGGCAATGGCTGCCCGAATCCCTGCAGCTGGGCAATGAGGAATACAGAAAGATAGCCCAGCTGTTCTTGACGGCCAACTTCACGCCGGTCGGCGGAAAATATCGCAACTACTCGTTGCATTTCGAAGATGCTAGGAAGCTACAGTTCAACGACACGGTCATCGACAAGGTGGGAAAGGCCATCGTCGGGCTGAAAGACGTGATCAAAGAGAGCACGGAACAATAGGGCGGAACCAATAACCGTCCCAACTTCCCATTCCCAATTAACAAAACAAGGACCATTGAATCCGGCCAGTTGTTTTGGCCAGTTTTCACTTTCCACTTTTTTCAGACAAACAATTAAGCCGGTTCAAGGTCACACCTTCATATCTTCGTGGGGTAGTTGTCATGTCGGAACCAGGTTATTCTCTGCCATCGCCAAGGAAGGGCAAGCGAATCATCTCGAAAGTCATTACATTCGTCGTGATATTGGTCATTGCCTCTGCATCTGCGGCCATATTGTTATGGAACGGCAATGGTGGCGTCAAGAATAATGATGGGAACAACGGCGGTAATGTCATAGATACCCCGTCAGAGGCCACGCCTACCACATGGACAGGAGCCATCATCCCTTCATCAATGATGTACACACCGACAGCGTCGCATCTGGAGTCGACCAATGGTATATCCTCCATCCCACAACAACTTGCCTCCGGTCCCTCGCTGGCATATTTCGTAGGAAGTCCGGAAGATTGGACCAATGGAACGCAGATCACTTTTCCGGTTGACACCAATATCCAGATAACAAAGGTGATTGGCGGAACTTTCAATCTCCTGAAAACGGGAGACCGCTACTCATTCTCAAATATGATCTCATCGAACTCGTCGGCAGTTCCTGGTGAACGACTGAGCAGCTCCATGGTCTGTTATAACAATATCGATGTGACTTTGAGCTCCACGAGTGTGGTCTATTCTGACTATACATTCGGTATTGGCACGAACGGGACCACCGATTACATCTGGATAGCCCCTCACCGATCATTCCCGACCTTTTTCAACCACGTCTCCATGCATGGAATGGTGATGGACCAGAGCACCTTGAGCACGTTGAGGTCGGATTTCTCCGGTTCCGTTTTTGGCGGATTGGACCTTGACCGGATCTCCGAGGTAGGATCCAAGTACGGTCTCTCGTTCCAGGGGATCCAAGACCGTTTCCTCCTGGTAGATAATCTGACCTATCTCGATGAAATTTCCGTGAAAGGAGATGTCCTAGACACTTTGACACCTCAGGATCTGACCAGACTTGCCAGCGTTTTCTGCAACCCGGGGACTGACTGGATCAAGGACGTGATCGGCAACATCGGCGAAGGTGCGGCGTTCGTGACCGAATCAAGCAGTACCTCGAACCTGACCAAACTATGGATCCTGGTCTATCCCCTGAACATGGACCATGAGTTCAACGGGATCTGCGATCTTGTGGTCTCCCCGGCCGACTACTCCATCCTATCAAGCGAACTGAACAAGAACCCTTCATCGTTCCAGCCATTGACCGAGGAACACCGTTTCCAAGTAAAGGTGGGAATGATCACCGAGGCCACGGCAGACGGATATAACAGAACATCAGTCCTTGATCTATGGGGCCAGATGGGTAAGGGAGGGAACACCCAGGTAGAAAGCGTAACGGTCAAAGGCTATGGCGTCGTGGTCGACCTAAACACGATGGAAGATTGTCTCTTGTCCGGTCTCGGGATGAACGGTAATGGCGGCCTATCATCCATCACGACTTTCAAGAATCCGGCGGTGGTGCTGCTTCTGAACGAGAATTTCAGCGGGTTCTTCGAATTCGATGATGTCCCGTTCTGGCACTATGGCGCTATCTGCATTATCCCGAATTATGAGCATGATGATTCAGCCTTCCACCATATGGAGATCAACGGAACGCTTTACGACTCTTCAGCCTACTTCAGCTCGTCATTCCCGATCTTCCGCATTCCATTGGTGATATCGGATAGCTATCATGAGGTCATTGAAGGGCTCCAGCAGGTATCCGTCAAGGACATGAGGGCAGACAACCTGGTTTACCAGGACGTCGGAGGCAGGAATGGTGCGTATGTCGAGTTCGATTCCCAACCGGTGGGTACGAGCTTGTTCACATTGGCAAACTACCTATGCCCGATATCCAGAAGTGTGACACAGTTCCTGCCGATCGACCTGGGAATATACCTAGCAATTCAGAAGGACGGAGGTAAGCATTACTACGTTCCTGTTCTCTATCTGTCATCTGGAAAAGGAGACACATACTTCGGAACAAAGACGGTCGACATTAAAGGGATGTATGTTGATTCCAGTCCTTCTTCCCCCGAATTTGCCCATCTGGTCGACGAGGTTGAGGTGGTAGATAACACGTCGGGCATAATGCCAACTGGAGTGGTTTTCGCCTTCACACTGGACACGATACATGATGGCCTCCAGGACGCCAAGGCGATCGGTCCGGTCAAATCGACGAACAGTAGTTTCGATGTCCATTACTCGATCGACCCTTCACTGGCATCCAATAGCACCACCAGGGTCCAGCTTTACTGGATGGATTCAAAGGATTGGCTGTCCCGTCCTATTTGGTATTCCTATGGCCTTGACCCCACCCCAGGAGATGGGCTATTCCCGGTCGATGCAAAGAAGATGCATGGGGACAAGAACTATGGCTGGTTCATCCAAGTGATCAGCGAGGACTTCACCTCTGACAGTGCACAACCGGATTGGTGGACCAGCCCCGAGGCATATACGAGGGTGAACTACCTCCCGCCCGAGGCTGTCGAACAATATCTACCTGAAGCACCAAATCCAGGCGATCATGTGGTGCTCAATTGGCAGGAAAGCCGCGACAGCAGCTTCGCCTCTTATTCAGTCTTCTGTGGCCAATCACCATCTTTCGTCACGGACTCTTTCTCGTTCGTAGGGAGTGTCACTATCCAGTCTCAGACGTCGTATCAGATCTCGGGATTAGATCCCGGTGTCCAGTATTATTTCACTGTTCGCGTCAACGATCTTGATGGTTTCCATTCCGGCTCGAACACGACTTACACAAGAACCTATTCATCATTGGATTCTGGAAGCTCTTTTTCTTCCGCCACACACGTAGCTCCCGGAGTGGCCTGGACCGAGCAGACGTCGTTCTGGTTCGATTCTGATGACATGTATTCGATTCACCTATCCCAGGGCGACGAATTGATCGTCAACATGATCGGCAATACGCTCGGATTTGCAGATATTTATGCTTACAGTCCGAATGGCACCCTGATCGCGCAATCGAAAAATATCGGTGTCACTGAGGACATCGACATCACAACATCCGTCACTGGATTATACTACATTAAGGTCAATTCACAACTAATAGGAACGGATTGGTACACTCTCTGGTTTGAGGTGATCTAGGGTTTTCTGGAATCGTCTTGCCTCTTCAGCTATGCTGGAGGACGTTCCTCATATGGCGGCTATAATGATGTGACCGTCACCTCTAGTTGGGTCTTTTGACCGGACATAACAGCATCAGGCCCCAGGGTCCCAGACCAATGCCACCAGCTTGACCGAGATGTTCGTCTTGGTTGTGCCTATTGGAATGGATTCCAGCTTCTCCGTCAGCGGGTCTGTCTTCTCCCCCATCGCCCTGACCTCCGCTTGGAAATCCTCATCCAGCTTCTTCCGCTGTTGGCGAAGTGTATCGAGGTTCTCGTCGGCGAACTCGACGTCCTTCTTCTCCTTCTTCACCCGTTCGTAATCGTTTATCGTCTTGGTGCCCTTCACCTTCCTCCCGACCATGGCGTCGAAGAGCGCCGTGCCGAACGAAGCGGAGCTCTGCTGTTTGCGCATGCTTACCTGGTCCTTCTCCTTCTCCAAAGTCATCTCTGCCTTCCGGATACGTTCATCCAGCGCAGCGATCTTGGGGGCATATTTCTTCCTCAGTCTGTCCATGTTCCCGTCCGCGGTCTCCCTGAAGGCAAGCTGCATCCGTATCCTGAAATCGCTTTCCTTCTCCCCCACCTTGGAATATTGGTTCAGGCTCGGGCTATGCAGCAGCTCGATCCTTTGGCTCCGTACCAGCCAGTTTACCAGGTCCTTTTCCCAGGCGGCGTAGTTCTTCGGGACCGATGCCGTGGCCGGAAGATCGGAAAATTTCGCGGCGCCCATGGGCTCGGCCTGCAGGTCGGACATGGTCAATTCCGCTTTTTTCGCCGTCTCCCAATTGACCGGGATGGGACCGTCGGTCACCGAGGCCAGAAGATACAAGTCCTTGGTCTCCTCCACGTTCTTCCTTGCATCGGAGAAGCGCACCTGTGAGATTCCTAGCAGCATCGGCCTGTAGACCAGAGGGGCCGGTTGCTTCGGCCGAAGGAAATACTGCGGAACCCCCGACGGCAACATAGGCCTCTTGGAATCCAGAGAAACGGGGCCGGCGGTTGCTTGCACGGCTGCAGCCGCCTCCGGCGCTACGACCGGAACAGCGGAGCTCGCTTTCGACTTGATCGGGTCCATAAGGATCTTGATCTGGTCCCTGGTCAGCGGTCCCCGGAGATATGACATCGCCCATCTTGATGTGAACACCAATGGTTTGTCTTCGTTCACATTGTGCATGAGGAACACCCGGTTCCCTAGCCCGGCGATGATCTGGTCCATCTCGCCGCGATTGAACGATTTTCCAGTGCCGGCGGATACTCCCTCAAGAGCATCCAGGATGCGTAGTTTGTCCCGGTCGGTCTGGAGCCGTCCGATGAACCAGGTGCCAGTGTTGGACAGTCCTTTATAATCCAGGTCCACCGGGTTCTGAGTGACCAGCACGACGCCTACCCCGAACGCTCTGGCCTGTTTCATGAGCGTCAGCAAGGGCAGCTTCGAGGGCGGATTGGCAACCGGAGGCAGGTAACCGAACACCTCATCGATATAGAGGATCGCCCGCAGACTGGTGGTGCCTGACTGGGTGCGCATCCAGCCGACCACGTGATTCAACAGGAGCGACACGAAGAACATCCGCTCGGAATCACTGAGATGAGCGATGGAGAAGATGGAGGTCTTCGGTCTTCCTTCAGGAGTGTAAAGGAAGCTCTTGACGTCGAGCGGTTCGCCTTCCAGCCAGAGCCTGAAACTTGGGGCGGCGAGAAGGTTATTGAGCTGCATCGCCAGGGTGAGCCTGTCCTTCGATGGGTAGAACGCCTCCAGCTCCAGGACACCTACCCGCTTGACGGAGGGATTTTGGATCTGATTGATCAGACTGGCCAGGTCGAGACTGACCCCATTCCTCCATGCCTCGGAAAGGATGGTCGAGATCAGGATGTGCTCCCTGGATCTGATCGGGTCCGCGTCAACTCCGATCAAGCCCAGAAGGCTCGTTACCGTGGTGCTGATCCGCTCGTTCAGGAGCTCGTCATCGCTGACGATCTCCGGGGGAGGGGCGGAGAAGGACTTTAGTATCGACACCGGCAGTCCGGCGTTGCTTCCCGGCGTGTATATGGTGAAACTGCTGGCATCGCGCAGCCGTTTGATGCGTGCCCCGTCCTCCCCCCATTGAGCCAGGCCGCTCTTCCAGAACTCGGCCTGTTTAGCCGCGTACTCATCGACGGAGAGGCCGTTCTTCGTCGCATCCTCGGCGTTCACCCAAGGCTTGAAATCCTCGTTGCGGAGCTCCGGAAACGTAAGCATCAGGTTGGCGATATCGCCCTTGGGATCTATCACGATGGACGGAATGCCATCAAGGGCCGCCTCCTCAAGAAGACAGACGCAGAGTCCGGTCTTACCGCTTCCGGTCATGCCCACGCAGACAGCGTGCGTCACCAGGTCCTTTGAATCGTAAAGGACGATGTCATCCCTCTTCGATTTGTTTGCCAGATCATAGGTGCTTCCCAGGTAGAAAGCCCCGAGCTTCTCAAAATCCTGCATTTCCAACCCCGCTGATGATTGATATTGGTTAGCTCAATAAAGAAAGTTGTCGAAGGATGGAGATCTGTACTCAGACAAAGCCGTGAAGGACCGAACATACATTTGCTCCGTTCGGTAAGGATCATCATTCCGACCATTAGCATTTATTAGAATATTCAAGCATGGGCTAGGTTTAACTGATGATGTCATGTCGGTACTGCACCCAAATGTTAATAATATGTCACCTGCAAACTAACACCATGAACTCAATCGTTGATAGTGTGATGGGCATGCTATCCTCTGGGGACAATCTGTCCGCCATGGGGAAGTCGGTCGGAGGGGATGAAAAGTCGGTCAAGTCCGCGCTTGGCATGGGATTGCCGCTGATCATGGGTTCCATGGCGGACAAGGCCTCGAAGCCCGGAGGGGCCGAGGAGCTGGCCAACATGATACCGAAAACAGGTAGTAGCACTCCTGACAATTTGAGCGCCCAGATCAACAACCCAGACACATCGGGAGGCTCGGACATGCTGAACAAGCTGATGGGGAACCAAATGGGCCCGATGCAGAGCGCGATCTCCAAGAAGTCAGGACTGGCCCCGGACGGCGTCGGTAAGTTACTGGCTATGGTGGCCCCGATGATAATGGGACAGGTCGGGAAGATGTTCACCCAGGGTAACATGGACAGCAAAGGCCTATCCGCACTGCTCGGAAGCCAGTCCAAGATGGCCATGCAGTCCTCTCCTGAGGCCTCCGACCTCTCCAAGCAGCTGAACATAGGCCAGGTGGGAGGCGGGGGCCTGATGGCGAAACTGAAGAACATGTTCGGGAAATGAATAGATCACCATCTCCTGTCCGGGACATAGAGAAAGCAGCTGGCCTAGCCTGAAATATTCAGGCTAGACATCCGTTCCGGCGAACTCTTCAGTTGCGGATTTCAATGCTCTGAGTTCTACGAAAGACGTTGCGTCCTGGAACATGGCGGATCGAGCATGATCCATGTCCGATCATGGAAGAAAATGGAATCGTATGCTGTGCCTGGTTAAGGCCGGTTTGCGCCGGACGGTGACCTTCGCCAAAATGCATAGAGGGTGCACTACTGCCTTTCAGGACCTGGCACCTATGATATTCGATGCAACCACCGGCGGAGAAGCATCTGGCCTGTCCTGCGTTGGTCTGGCGATGCTCACATGATCAGGGGTGTCGCCTTCCTGTGGGGAAGGAGAGGTGTCCTGCCGACGCAGCCCGTTAGCCCCCAAGATCAGCGCACGAAATCCACACCGTCGTTCTGCTGCCTTGGTTGCTGGTATTGCAAGGGCACCTTACTGGCCGCGTATTGGGACGTTTCCCTCTGGGCCTGCTGCGCGCTCATCCCCGCACCTCTGGCATCGAGCATGTACTTGCTCTTAGCACCGGTGACGATGAGCAGGACCTTGATCGTCCCGGTGAGCTCGGGCTCGATCGAACAGCCCCAGATGATCCTGGCCCGTTCGCTGACCGACTTGGTCACTATGTCGGCGGCCTTCTGGGCTTCGCCGACGGTCATGTCCGGTCCTCCGACGACGCGGATCAAGGCGCCCCTTGCCATCCTCAGGTCGATCTCTCCCAGCATCGGGGACGTCAGGGCCTCATGGACCGCATCCTTGACCCGGTCGTCCGAATCTGTGTTCGCCTCGCCGATACCGACGAACGCCACCCCGCCCTCGTTCATGACGGTCTGGATGTCGGCGTAGTCCAGGTTGACCAGTCCGGGCTTGGTGATGATCTCGGTGAGTCCCTTGATGGTCTGCATCAGCACCTCATCGGCCACCTTGAACGCCGCCTCGATGGGCAGCTTGGGGACCATCTCCAGCAATTTGTCGTTCGGCACCACGATCGTGGTGTCGCAGGCCTGCCTCAGCTTGTTCAGCCCAGTCAAGGCATTCTCCATCCGGAGGGTCCCTTCCGCCTTGAACGGGATGGTAACCACTCCCAGCGTCAGGGCGCGTATCTGTTCCTTGGCGATGCCAGCGACGTAATGCGCCGAACCGGTTCCGGTCCCGCCTCCCATACCCGCCGTCACGAAAACTATGTTCGCCCCGTTCAGGAAGTCCCTGATCTCACCATCATTCTCTCTCGCCGCTTCCTCTCCCACTTCTGGCTTCGCTCCTGCCCCCAGACCCCGGGTCTTGGACTTTCCGATCAATATCTTCTTCGGCGCGCGAATGGTGAGCAGATGCTTTGCGTCGGTGTTGATGGCGCAGAGCTGTGCTCCGCTGATACCTGCATCAACGCAGCGGTTGATGGTATTGCAGCCGCCACCGCCACAGCCGACGATCTTGATACAGACATCCAGCTGAGCGGCTATACGGAGCAGTTCCTCGTCGCTCGCGCTCACCGGCGCTTGTGGCGCCGGTTGGTTTCCTACACTTGCATTTGCCGGTTGCTTAGCTCCGGCGGTCGATAGCGCATCCTTTACCAATGAGCTTGGCATTTGTGCATCCCCGAATATATAGCGCCCTAGTTGATATTAAATATTTCTAAGGTCCAGATTTAAATAGGAATATAAAAAAATGCGATACTTCGGATAATTTAACAATTCTTGCATCTCCCATCAACAGCCCAGTGATCCTGGTGAAATCAGAACATTGAGACCTTAGCCTAAGAATTCGAACAGGCGCTCCATCAGGGCATTATCACTCTAACCTGAAGCTATTCAATCCTATCAAATCATATAGCGGATGGTCCAACTTACCGGTTAGGTAGGAAGCTCAAATGGGACTGATCGACGAAGTATTGAATTTCATATTGCATGGAAACATCGGCGGGATTCCGACCCTGGCGGTGATGTCAATGCCATTGGTCATCGGACTGATCGTCGGGTTCCTAGCGGCCAAGTTCCTCAAGTTGGCGATAATCATCGTCGTCATCATCGCGGTGGCCGTCTATCTGGGTTTCTATTCGCTGGACATCTCCACCCTGCAGCACCTGGCCCAACAATACGGTCCTTCAGCTTTGCATCTGGGTGCCTTTCTGATCGGCCTGCTGCCGCTGACGATCGGCTTTGCCATCGGTGCGATCATCGGGTTCATCCTGGGCTGAGATGGAAATAGCTATGGTCTTTAAGGACCCGGCCCTTGCCCATGATCCAATCTCAACGATTGACCAAAGATGTAACATTTCTCAGGCCACGGCCTTTCCTTCAAGCATAAATATCGTCGGCTTCCAATCGCAATATGCAGGTTGAATGGAATGGCTGATGATAACGATAGGTTGATACCGCGGACCTTGGTACCTCCGAACAAGAAGGTAAAGCTCGAGGAATATCCCACCAGCTGGAAGGATTGCGATGATCTGGACCTTAACGGCCTGGTCCTATCGAAAGAGAACGCGGACAAGATATTGGAACGGAGCAGAGAGGAACTGGAACGGGTCCAGGAACTGCTGTGGGCAGAATCCTCCCATTCCATGCTAATGATCCTCCAAGGGATGGATGCGGCGGGCAAGGATGGAATTATCGAACATGTCATGTCCGGCGTGAACCCGCAGGGTTGCCAGGTGACCGGTTTCAAAGTGCCGTCGGCAAAGGAGCTAGGCCATGACTTCCTGTGGCGCTGCTATGGGGCCCTGCCGGAAAGGGGCATGATCGGGATCTTCAACCGCTCCTATTACGAGGAGGTCCTGGTGGTCAGGGTGCATCCAGAACTGCTGGAGCAACAAAGATTACCAGGAAGCAAGAAAGGAAAGGATCTGTGGCAGGAACGCTATGAATCGATCAATGATATCGAGCGTCATCTCGTTCGCAACGGGACGGCCATACTGAAGTTCTTCCTCCATGAATCCCTGGAAGAACAGAAGGAGAGGTTCCTGGCCAGGCTTGACGACCCGAAGAAGCAGTGGAAATTCAACCCGGCAGACATCAAGGAAAGGGACCTTTGGGACGACTATACGAAGGCCTATGAGAAGATGCTCTCGGCGACCAGCACCGAAGAGGCACCCTGGTACATCATTCCTGCGGACCAGAAATGGCTGGCCCGGACGCTTATCTCCAGCATCATGGCCCGGACGATAGAGTCGTTACATCTCCAGTATCCCCAGCCCTCGAAAGAGGTCAAGAAGGCTTTGGATGAAGCGAAGAAACGGTTGAAGGAAGAATGATCGATCGAACCCATCCCCCTGGAACAATATCAGGTCTCTTGTCGCTACGGAGTCCATATCATAATCTAATGGACGCTCGCCTGATCTCTGTGGAATGATCTTGATGGACGGAATAAGAAAGAGACCTTTGCGGATCACGATCATCGGCGTTCTCTCCATATTCGCCGGCCTGATCTTCTTGTTTCCCATATTAGGGAGCTTCGGACTGGCCCATCTGATCGACCTGTCTGGTCAGACCTTCAATGAGGGTCCGCTGGTATTGACCACAACCATCGTTGCCATAGCCAATTTCATTCTGGGAATAGGTTGTCTTATCGGGTGGCGACCCGTCTGGCTCTATCTTACCGTACTCTCAGTTCTCAACTTCGCCATCGCGCTAGTAGCTTTTTCCAGAGCGGACGCCAGCCACATGTCGACGGTGATCATTCCACTCATCTGGCTACTGATCGCGATATACGTTCTGGTCTCGATCCAATCGAGGAAGACCAAAGTATGGTTCGGACGTTGATCTTATGATACGATTGGATGTCGCCCAGCGTCCGAGGGTCCTTTCATTCGTCGGCCGAATATGGTAGTCCGGCCTCGACACTATCATTACCCCCGACTACCCCGAGTTGTTAGAGCCGAATGGAAACCCCCGGAGATGTGGCAGATCCTACCCATACTGCGCTGCACCATTGACCGGCGCGGAGTGAGGCGGCTCATGCGGTAAGAAGGTGACCTGCCGAAGATCACCGATCCTCCATCGGTCAATGTTGACTTCCGCCAGCGAGGAATGTTTAATATCGTTAATGCCGCGTTGTTTGAACGGTGGGTATGAAGAGCCTTGTGGTGTATGTATCGGTCTCGCATGGGAACACGGAAAAGGTGGCCAAGGTCATCGCAGAGGTCCTCGGTGCCGATCTGAAGGAAGCGAAGGCGGTCGATCCGGCCATTATCCAAAGCTACGATCTGGTAGGGTTCGGTTCGGGTATCTTCTATGGGAAATTTCATGCAAGCCTGCTGAAGCTGGTGGACATGCTGCCTGGCTCCAAGTCCAAGGCCTTCGTATTCTCAACTGGCGGCTATGGGACGACCGATTCGCACGTGAAATTATGGAGGGCCCTAGAAGCCAAGGGATTTACCAATGGAGGCGATTTTGCCTGTAAGGCCTGGGACACCTGGTCGCCTTTCAAATTGGTCGGTGGGATAAACAAAGGGAGACCGGACGAGAATGATCTGAACAAGGCCAGGGAGTTCGCGAAAGGGCTCAAGATCTAGCATGCTTACTTCCGGTCATACGCCTCTTTCAGGTCCTTGATGATGAGTTTGTCCATTTTCAGCATTGCCTCCATGACCCGCTGCGCCTTCACTGGATCCGGATCCCTGAGCATCTCGTTCAGTACTGTCGGAACTACCTGCCATGAAATTCCGAACTTATCCACGAGCCACCCGCATCGGTCCTTGCGACCGCCCTCCGAAAGCATCTCCCATAAGCGATCAACCTCGTCCTGGTCTTTGCAGTCCACGAACATCGATATGGCAGGCGTGAAAGAGTATACCGGACCGCCGTTCAGCGCAAAGAATTCCTGTCCCTCTAGCTGGAACGTGACCGACATTACCGTTCCCTCCGGACCGGGACCAGCTTTCCCGTATCTGGTTATCATGCCCTTGTTTGAGTTCTTGAACACAGATGTGTAAAAGTCCATGGCCTCTTCCGCATTATTATTGAACCACAAAAATGGAGTAATCTTTTGCATGCATTCGATTGGCATCGTGGATTATTTAGTGATTTGCAGGAGACCTCGAGGAGTAAACATAATCCATACCAACCTTATCGATATAATTGCTCCGAATTACAATCGTTAAATAATAAAGGCGAAAAATCGACCTAATTTAAAGTTATTTATATTCGGTCATCACCTAATTCAACAGGGTAACTTAGTGCCATGGAGGCTAAAAGCCGCGACAATAATGGTGGTCGCATTCCTATTCTTGGGCGAGATGATAGCCTCCACGCCATCGAACGCGGCGACCTCAAAAAGCAGTATCGAGACCATTGGAACGAGCGTTCCTGACGATTCAATAGGTCAAACCGGAAAGGCAACGGAAGCGTATGGAAATGTAGATCCAGCCGTTCTCTGCCTAGGGATAGGCGAATTGGATCATCGTTTGATATCAAGTGATGATCGTGCAAGATGCCTGATCAACCATGTAGTAGCCGGGGCGCTATGCCGTGCCATCGCGCCGATTGCCACCTTCAGCCTTATCTCGGAAGAGATGGGGCCTTCAAACTTGAACGCCACGAGGTGCTCAAATTGTTCCATCACCCTGAAATGGACCGCACCGGCTAGTTTGGCCGGATTGACCGCCTATCTGGTCCAGGTGTCCGATTCTAGTTCTTTCCAGGTGGTATTGAAGAACATCACGGTGACTTCGAGATACAACAGCATCACCGTTTCTGATCTGACCAAGGATGCGGATTATTACTTCCGAGTCCAAGGTGTGTTCGATGGAACGGTAGGGCCTTTCTCCGCCACCATCCGTTCCGGTCCGCAGCCATCCCAAGTAAGAGTGGACGTTGTCGACACGAACCTGCTGATCGGAACGGCGATGGTGGTTGCCATCCTCGCATTTCTGGATTTCATGACCCTGTATAGAAAGATGAGAGGGAGGCTGCATCACTAGAAGATAAGGCCAGATATTATGAGCTCAAAATGATGCCCGAACAATAAGAAATTGAGGCCCTGGAGGCGACCCCGAACAAGAAAAGGATCCAGTGAGTGCCCTGGGACTCACAATTTCCCTTTCACGTTATGATCTTTACTCATTTTCTTGGACTCGGAGGATCCTTTAATCCAGGTGCTTCTGTTACGCTCTTTCTTGTGTTCCGTCTCGACTGTCGTGTCTTTAGAAGAGACAACGGGGTTTGCATCCTCAAAGGGCGCCATCCTCTCTGATGGCCCGATCATCCTGTTTACCCCCACACCTGAATTGGCTTCCCCTTTTCCGATCTCTATACGGTCATTATCGCTACCCAAATGTGCGCTTCCCCTCTTCTCAACGGCGGCCTTCTTAGCGGTCGCCTCTGCATTGTCCTTCCTGGTCGGCTTTTCCCGCATATTGTTGGAGTGTTTCATGATAGTGACCTATACCCTTAACCATGCCTGCCCTGTTGATGAACTTTTGGGAATGATCCCTCCTGAAGAATCGTCCTGGGCCGTTGCCTCTCGAAAGTCATCACAACCCTCTGGATATATTTCTGGCCATTCTTTGAGATAATAAATGTGACATCTTTTAATTGCAAATATACAATCACTTTCGGTTGTTAGGATGCTCTAGTTCATATAGAAGACCGGATTTGACTGACCGTCAGTCGAAGTGATTAAAACGCCAAGAACTACCAAACCCGCATCCGACCGTCGCATCGAGTTCATCAACGCGGCCGAAGCGCTGTTCAACGAGAAGGGATTCGAGAACACTTCCGTCGACGATATCGTCCAGCGTGTCGGTGTCGCCAAGGGCCTGTTCTATTACTATTTCAAATCACGCGAGGAGCTCCTCGCCGCAATCGTGGACCGTATACTGGACGAGGTGGAGCAGGTCGTGGTCGAGGCCACAAAGCGAGAGGGCCTCACCGCCATGGAGCGGCTGCAGGAGATGAGCCATTCCTCCGACATCGTCCGCCTCCGCTGTGGAAAACTGATGAAGTTCTTCCACGAAGAGCGCAACCAGGCGCTGCATCTTCAGCTGGAGATGCGCACCATGAAGTTCCTGGTACCAGCGATGGAAGCGATAATCAGGCAAGGTGTGGAAGAAGGAGTCTTCAACACCCCCTATCCGCGGGAGACCGCTGTCGCGCTGTTCGGGATCAAGGGAGTCATTGCCCATGCCAACTCCGGGACAGATTATTGCGAGGATCAAGAAAGAAGCATCCGGATCATCGCGTTCCTGTCGGAACGCCTGCTCGGAGCCGGGGAGGGGACCTTCCTGGAGTTTCTGAGAGAGTTCAAACAACGCAGCATGAAGAACGGCTGCGGCGTGTGATTCACGATCAAAGAAGGAAGTGATTACGTTGTTCGGAAGACCAAAGAAAGAGAAGAAAGAGGCGGGGCCGCTGACTGCGGAGAAGAAGTCGGAGCACCGCACCCGCAATTTCATCATGATCGGCCTCTCACTCGGAATGCTGGTATCCAGCCTGGACCAGACGGTGGTCGGCACCAGCCTGCCGAAGATCGTGGGCGACCTGGGCGGCATGAACATGTTCGCCTGGCTGTTCACCGCCTATATGTTGGGCGAAGTGCTCGCCATACCAGTGGCTGGCAAGATGTCTGACCGCTACGGAAGGAAGCCAGTCTTCCTGGCCGGCATGGGCCTGTTCCTGGCCGGTTCGGTGCTGGCGGGAATGTCGAACTCGATGGAGATGCTCATCGCCTGTCGGGCAATCCAGGGTGTCGGTGGAGGTGTGATAATGCCGGTGGCAATGGCCACGGTCGCAGATCTCTACGCTCCAACAGAGAGGGGTAAGATCCAGGGCATGATGGGAGGCATATTCGCCATCTCCAGCGTCATCGGCCCGTTCTTGGGCGGATTCATAGTCGACAACCTCGACTGGCGCTGGGTGTTCTACGTGAACCTGCCGGTAGGAATATTGGCGCTGGCCGTCACATCGATGAAGTTCCCCAACCAGGAGAGCGACACGTCAAAGCGCATCGACTACACCGGGATGGTCACCCTGGCCTCGTGTCTCACACCAGCTCTGCTGGTCATGACCTGGGGCGGGAGCACCTACTCCTGGGGCAGCGTCGAGATCATCGGAATGACAGTGCTGTCCGTCCTGTCGCTGGTGGCGTTCGTGCTCAATGAACGTAGGGCGGAGGACCCGATCCTGCCGCTGCACCTGTTCCGCGAGCCGATCTTCACCCTGGGAAGCCTGGGCCTGATGATAATCTCCATGGGCCTGTTCGGCGTCATAGCCTTCCTGCCCATGTTCCTGCAGGCGGTCATAGGTATGAGCGCCACCAGCAGCGGTGAGACGCTCATCCCCCTGATGATCGGGGTCATGATAACCATACTAACTAGCGGATTCCTGCTCAAACGCACGGGATACAAGGTGTGGCTATTGATCGGACCCCCGATGTCCGCATTCGGCCTGTACATGCTGTCGACGCTTCACGCAGGCAGCTCGCAGACCGACGCGATCATCTATCTGGTCATCGTCGGCATGGGTCTGGGCGCGGTCATGTCCAACTACATGGTGGCAGCCCAGAACGTCGTGTCCAAGAAGGAGATGGGAGTGGTGACATCGTCGATGACCCTGTTCCGTAGCATCGGTGGGACCATCGGAGTGACCGTACTGGGCGCCATAGTCAACCAGCGCATGGTCGAGGAGCTCGGCCGCAACCTGCCCGCCGGAGCCGTGTCCAGCCTGCCCACCACCGACGTCAATTCGATCGGGGGGCTGCTGATGTCCCCGGCCGCAGCGACCATACCCGGCCCGATAATGGAGTCGATCCGTCTCTCTCTGAGCAACAGCATCACCTACATGTTCCTGATGGGGGCCATCATAGTGATGTTCGCCCTGGTCACGAGCGTATTGATTAAGGGCGTGCCGCTAAAGAGCGCTGAGGAGTACCACGAGACAGCCTCCGCAGAGAATGAGCCGGCCAAGGACGTCCTGAAGACAGAGATGGCAGTGGCGATAGACCTTCCTTCGCACCACAAAATGGTCAAGAAGTGACGCACAAACCTTTTAATTTCCCTTTTTCAGCATTGCCTTTTTGGTTCCCGTCTATTTTCTGATACGTTTTGAGACAATGACCAAGGCGACAAAAGCGGCCAATATCATCGCTAACGGCAACAGAACGAACAAGGCCGGATCAGAACCAATTGTGCCGCTTGATCCGATGGCCAACCCGATACCGTATCCGGCGGCAAGACCGATGACCAGAAGATAGGCGGCCGGTGCCCACCTGTCCCAAGAGGAAATACCGATATTCATGGCAAGACCGTTCTTGATTCCTTCTTTCAATACCGGACTAGACAGACATGAGGTTATAATTGTTGGTCCATCGCCTTCCAAGTTGCTCCATGGAAGCAAAGTGTCCAAGGTGCGCAGCGATCTTCGAATACCCTTGGCACCCCTCCTTGATCCACATCGGAAGCGTCAAGCTTCTGAAATGTCCGGAATGCGGGAAACATAGCATTTATGGAAACGAATGTGATGGACCGGGTGACCTGGCCGTTGGAAAGGATACAATGACGGATCGTTTATTGATCGTGTCAGGACAGAGACCGGTGACCTCATTCGTCCATGAACAGCATCGATTTGGAAAGAAGAGGCTATAAATGAGTCTAGCCTTCTTCCTTTGAGTCCTTTCCTAATGTGAGATCGACCGAGGTCTGGAGGGGGTTGTCGGAGAGACGAAAAATCGGTCCAGACCCCGTAATGATTTTCTTCCATCTGTCCTTCGTGGACCACTAGATCCGCATTCGTTTGCCTCCCTATGGGCACACGCCAATATTCTATCCTCCCGCAGACTATATGAATCGTCACTGCCGTTTTGCACTTGTTTTGTATCGACTCCCCGTTCAGTCTTCAGGGAAATGAACGGGCCATTTGTATTTCGGACCATGGTTTAATGACTGCCATACGGTCGAGGAGAATCCAGTCGGGATCTAGGGTTAATCAAATTGTCCATGATCATTATACGCTATCAGGTTCCGGAGCTGCTGAGGTCCCCAGCCACAGACATGGTCGGGATATTCCGCATTGTTACTATCGATGATAGTACCATTTTTATAGAGTACCTTCCTTGACCGTTCCTGAGGTATGCGCCTGGAACCTGATGGTCATCGGCACATATCTTCGGTCTGGTGAGTCCATGCAAAAATGTTGGAATTGCGGAGCGGATGTTCCCGAACAAGCCACTTATTGTCCGAAGTGTGGAAAGACCTTCGTAGCTACCTCGCCTGGTTCCCCTCAGCAGCCTGGACCGGGCGGTCAGCCCTCTCAGTGTCCACCACCACCGTATCCCTACATCCCGAACTATCCATATCCACCAATGCAGGGCGGTCAGTTGGAACGTAAGGTGGACGGCCTCCGCAACCTGGTGACCGCGGTATTGTTCCTGCAGATCTTCTTCATTATCCTGATCTTTCTGTGATCGACTTTTCGACCGTCAGGCCTTGTACCGGTCATAAAGCCGGTCCGCCGCCACCTGGAAGATCACGATGAAAAGTACCAGCATGCCCACGTCAACCAAGGGATCGAAGTGCGAGGTTCCGGTATAGGCGGCATGAATGAGGTCGAACCCGTAGGTCAGAGGTGAGAAATAGGTCACGAACTGGGCGTAGGACGGGATCGATGCCAGCGGTATGAACACCCCGGAGATGAACACCAGCGGCAATCGGACGAGGTTGAGCATGGACATGATGTCCCCCGGGCTCTCTGTCGGATAGGAAGCGAACAGCGTCCCCATGGAGGCGATGCAGAAAGAGGTCAGGAGGAGACCCAACACCAGGGGGAGGATGCTGACTACTCCCAGGCCGAAGATCAGTATCCCGGCCACCAACGGGATGAAGGCGATGCCTATGCTGTACAGGAACCCGCTCAGGCTTTCTCCCAGGACCACGCTGTTCAGCGAAACCGGCGCGGAAAGCAGGCGGTCGAAGGTCTTCGTCCTCCTTTCTATCGGTATGGACACCGGTTCGATGGATGATGCCGAGAACAGAATGGTGATGGCGATGAGACCGGGAACCAGCAGTTCCGGACCGGCCGTGGTGCTGACGGAGAAGGCCAGGAACATGAAGAGCGGGAACATTATCCCGGAGACGATGATGTTCGGCTTGATGTAGTAGATCCGCATGTCTTTCTTGGCAATGGCCCAGGCCGCTTTCAGTTCGATGACCGGCTGCCGGTACCATGCGGCCTCAGTCAACCGTCCTCACCCCCTTGGCGTTGATCTCCAGGCCCGTCAGCTTGATGAAGACGTCCTCCAGGCTCGGTCCGAAAGTGTTCATGCTGATTATCCGGTTCGCCTGCATCTTCGAATACTCCATCAGCTCCGCCATGACCGCCGCGGGGTCCTCGGTGAATATCCGGAACTTGTCCCCTTCCTTACGGACCTCGCTGGCCCGGCCCATTCCTTTTAGTGTTTCCATCAGTTCAGCTGAAGGCCGGTCGAATGCCACCTCCACCGACTGCACGCTCTGGATGGTCCCCTTGAGCCTTTCCGGCGAATCTACGGCGGCGATGCGTCCCCGGTTGACGATCGCCACATGATCGCAGACCAGGTTGGCCTCCTCGATGTTATGCGTGGTAAGGAAGACAGTCACCTTCCTTGCGTTCAGGTCCCGGATGACATCCCGGATGATCAGATTGCTCTGCACGTCCAAGCCCGAGGTCGGCTCATCCAGGAATAGTAGGCGCGGCTCATTGATGAGCCCCATGGCCAGAGTAAGTCGTCGCTTCATCCCTTTGGAGTATCCTCTGGCCTTATCACCCCTCCTTGACCACAGCCCGAACATTTCGAGAAGCTCTTGACCCTTCCTTTCCCTAACGCTCTTGCCGATTCCGTAAAGTTCGGCGGAGAACATCAGGTTGCGCCATGCCGACAGATCGTCGTAGACGTTCGAGGTCTCAGGTACCACTCCCATCAACCCCTTGGCGGCGATGGTCTCCTTGACGATGTCCAGCCCGAAGATGGACGCCGTTCCCTCGGTGGGGGCGGAGATGCCGGTCAGGATACGGATGGTCGTGGTCTTGCCTGCGCCATTGGGGCCGAGGAACCCGAAGGTCTCTCCATCCTGGACAGATAGGTTTATGTCCGTGACCGCCTGAAAATCCCCGAACCTCTTGGAGAGATGCTTGACCTCGATCGCCAACAATGTTAGGACCCTCGAAACTTTCACATGCTATACATACTGCGGACGGACCGCGGGATATTCAAATATCCACAACCTCTCACCGGCCGACCGATCAGTCCGACCAGACGGATGGCTACATGCCCGTGACCGTCTGAGACGGTTGATACCGGAGTCATCCATACTTATTTTCTTCTTCGATCCGATGGATTGCTCACCCAATATCCGAAAGTCAGGGTGTCCACAGGATTCATCCTATGAACCCCACAGGGAACGTCATTCCTTGTTCGGCACAGCCATCCTTTGGTTCTTGACCACCAGGACAGGACACTCGGCGAATCGGACCACCTTCTCGGCCACACTGCCCATTAGGAACTTCGAGACACCCGAACGGCCGAGCGAGCCCATCACTATCAGGTCGAAGTTCCCGGAATCCTTGACGATCGTGTTCGCTGGAGACCCCCACTCTATCTTGGTCACGACCTTGACCCCCATCTTCTCTCCTTCGGATTGAACCGAGGTGACTGCCTTGGCCCCTTCGCTCTCGAGGACCTTCGTCAGGTCGGGAACGGTGGTCGGCATGATCGGACCCCAGGTCTTCGTCATGTACACGTCGTCATCTATCACGAACAGCGCAGTGACCTCAGCACCGGCCAATTTTGCCAAAGCCAGTCCATGCAAGGTCGCCGCCTTGGTGTACTCGCTTCCATCGGTGGGAACAAGAATACTTCGATAGAGTTCCATAACACTCCTGGAAGAACATTGTTGCCCGTTGTATTTGTTGTTATTATTTCGGAATAGATCGGGAGTCTTCGCTGATCTCAACGGAAAATGATGATCCAGCCCCCGAGAACGAGGCTTAGGCCCGGTATCTGTACCCGCCCAAAGGTACGCGGATCTCAAAACGGGCGCCTTCACCCGGGATGCCGTTCTCGACGATGGTGATGCAGGTCATGTTCAGTATCTCCTGGATAAGGAACAATCCCAGTCCAGTGTTCTTTCCGTAGCCACGCAGGAATATCCTTTCCTTTTCCCCGGACGGTATCCCTATGCCATCATCCTCGTACACCAAGGTAAGTCCTTTTTCATCCCTTTTGCATTCCAGCCTGATCGTTTTGACGTGCTCACCGTGACGTACCGAATTGTCGACCAGGTTCTGGAAGACCTTCTCCAGCATCGGATTTGCGTACAGTTCCAGGTCTTGACCGCCCTCCATGCCCTCGATCGGGTAGATGGTCGATGACCTCCTCACGATCTCCCCTAGGCTCTGCCACACCGGATCCTGGCCACTCAGGTCCTGCAGGTCACCGGTGAGCTCCAGCTCGGAACGTATTGCGGTCACGGAAGAAGCAGCCTTGGTCAGGATATCCTTTGTTCCGTTGTCAGAAACCCGCCGGGATGCCAGCTCTAGATACCCAAAGGCGGCTGCGATCTTGTTCAGGCAGTCATGCCTCGTGATGCTGGCCATGAGATTAAGCTGCCGGTTCATGCGCCGTAGCGCGTCCTCGCTTCTCTTCCGTTCCGTGATATCGGTAAAGATACCTGTCCAGATATCTGATCCGTCAGCCTGTACAGGGGAAGGGGAGGCCGTTCCCAGTATCCACTTCATCGTGCCGTCCACGTCGAGGATCCGGAACTCCTTCTCCCAGAGCTTCTTGGAGACCATCGCGTCGACCACCGAGGCCATCAACGGCTCTGAGTCCTCGTCTAGTATTACCGCCATGACCCGGCCGATATCATTTTGCCAGGTCTCTACCGGAAGGTGAAGGATGTTCTCCGCCCCTTTGCTCACGAACAGGAACTGCAGATTCCCGTCCGGTGCGATCAGCAATTGATAAACGATGCTCGGGGTCAGGTCTGCTATCATCTGCAGCCGGGCCCTTTCACGTTCAAGCTCCTCGGTCTTTGCCTGCAGGTCCTGCTTGACCTCCACCAGGTCTGTCATGTCATCGTTCATCATCAGGACGTGGGCTTTGCCGTTGAAGTTGATCAACCTGGCCGATGTCATCAGATGCCTTTTTCGGCCGTCGGTCTGCATTATGGACGTAGGGTACCGATCCATGGTTCCGTTCTTTTCCAGAACCAGCTCCGACAAGGTCTCGTACTCGGACCCATCGATGTATCCTAGATCGACCGGGGTCTTGCCCACGATATCCCCTTTCTTCATGCCCACCATCTCCTGGTGCTTCTCGTTCACGTCCACGAACCGGCCATCGACGCCGTTCAGGGTCATGGACAGAGGACTTTTGTCGAAGAGGGTGTGGTATAGCTCTTCGCTCTCCCGCAGCGCCGATTCCACCTTCTTCCGTTCAACGATGGAGCGGGTGGTGATGACCATGCCGTCGACGTTGGGCACGCCGAACATGTTGCTGCCGATAGCCTCAACCATTAGGTAATGGCCATGGACATTCTTCACCCTGAACTCGGCGGGTAGACCGTCCTGGCGATTCTCCTTCACCAACCTAAGTTCGGTCAGCACCTTTTCATGGTCGTCGGGATGGATGATCTCCAGCGGACTCTTCCCCACTAAGAATTTCTCGTCGTAACCCAGGATCCTCTCGATCGATGAGGAACTGTAGATCACTATCCCGTTCCCGTCCACTATGGTGATGAAATCGGAAGAGTTCTGGACCAGGGTCCTGAACCGGTTCTCGCTCTCTTTGAGCTGCCTCTTTGCGCGCTGGGACTCGTCCGACCTCCTTATGATGTTCGCAAGCTCGGTGAATTGCGCACCCGGGTCTCCTCCCTTTTGAAGGTAATAGCTGGCGCCCAGGTTGAGGGCGTCCACCGCCACGCTCTCTCTTCCCTTTCCGGTAAACAGAATGAAAGGCAGGTCGTACCCCTTGTCCTTGATGGCACGGAGCAATTGCAGACCGTCCATGGACGGCATCTGGTAATCAGACACCAATACATCGAAATCCTCATTTTCTATCCTTGCCAAGGCCTCCTCGGCAGAGCCGGCCGTCACCACTTCGATGTCCTCATTGCCTTCCAAGAAAATCTTCGTCAGATCGAGAAGGTAAGGTTCATCGTCGACGACCAGGGATTTGATCTTACTCATTTTGTCGGACTTCCTAATATCGAGCGAATATCCAAATTCGATATAAAAAGCTAGGAGCCATGAGTTCAGTCAATGATTTTAGTTGCTCTGGATTCGATGATCAAACAAATTGAGACGAAGGATCCGCTTCGGAAGTGATGTTGATACAGGGTCCTTGACCTTTGACACCGCCCTTCGATCTCAGACGTCATTTCTTTGATACGACAAGGTTTGGGCATGACCTCCGAATGAAGTGACCTTGCTGGCATCCCTTCTTATTGCAACCTCTCGAAGATGGTAATGCTTTGAACATTCAGAGCCTCTATCTTGGGGTTCGTCAATAAGCAATATCGAAGCTGACCGAGAAGTCCATTAAGACCGCTTCCTTCGAATTTCATCGGGCCTGGTAATATCTCCTCGTTGACGGGAGTATCAGCATGACAAAGATGCCGACCCCTATCACGACCGTGAAATAGGTCGCCGGCCAGTCAAGACCGATCAGGCTCCCTTCGACCGCCAACCAGATCACGAGGACCAACGTCAGAAGCATCCCTCCGGTCCAGGACCAATGGTATCCGGACACCTCGCTGACCTTCCTGAACACCGATTCATTACGGGTCAATGCACCGTACGCAAGGACCAGAGATCCCATGCCGTAGATGAAGAAGAGGAACAGACCGACCAGGAGGAAACTGTGAAGAGGCACCTTTTCTACAATGTTCGAATCGAATCCCAATCCCCCTCCGGTAGGGTCGGCGATCAGAAGCGCTCCACTGATCAACCCCAATATGCCATAGAAGACCAGCAGAGCCATCAAGATCTTCGAACTCAAAGGACGCGGTGTATTCGGATAACCCATGTTGAGGTGTATGTTATAAAAATATTTCAAGACCGCTTGGGCCCTCCGAGAGGCCGAACGGGTTCGGGGCCCACTGCCAACTTACTTCTTTGCTGCCCATCCCCTGATTGGCCTGGGTGATCGAAGCTATTCATCTGAGATTGCATCCATGAGGGGAGCGCTTCCGATATGGAAGTTGCATCGATATTTCCAAGCGAAAGGACAAACCATAGGTCATAGCATCAGAGAATGGGTGTCAGTAAAATATATCGTCCGGCCGCCCTGGATATGGCCGGCAAGGGTGTCCGCGAAGACTCTGGAGGGTCGCCCTTGCCGACCGGATCGGGCCGATATTCCCGTGACCGTTCTGTACCCTGCTCGACCACTTTCGGCGACCGGTGTCTCAGATGGTCTTCCTGCGTTTGCGAGCGATCACGACCACCGTGACCAGCCCCCCAACTGCGGCGAGCGCCCCGATGATCAGGAAGGGTGTGATGTCCCCTCCCTTGGATCCACTATTCTCCCCGATGTTCTCCGTAAGGGATATCATCGTCAACTGTCCCAATTCCTGGTCAGATGATATGACTAAACCTTGGACATAATCGGTCATTCCCGAAGCAGAGACGCGAAGCTGAAGTTGACCGGCGTCCACATAGACACTGAACTGACCCTGGGCATTGGTCGTGAGGCTCTGCCCTCCGGCCACCACGGTGGCACTGGAAATCGGCTTGCCATCCTTGTCGATCATGGTCCCTCTGAGAACGAACCGACCAGGAGACATCTCGCCTGATACCGAGTTGAACGACCAGGAGAACACCTCCATTGTGTTTCCGGAAAGGTCCTTGGCACCTGCGACGATCACAGTATAGTTGGTCCCTCCGACCAACTGTCTGCTCACCTCATAATTGGTGCCATTCATCGTGAACGGACATTCCTGCCCGTTGACCTTAACGGAGATGCCGATCTCGCTGACCGTCTCTGAGAACCTGAACGATATCTTTTCATTGACACCTGCGTTTGCCGTGGATGGCGAGTGGGCCACTATTCTGGGAGCTGCACCATCCGCCGTGACGTTGACATATCCAATCGTGGCACGCCAGGCCCGGTCGGTCACCGTCAGCTTGAACGTGTGGTTTCCCGGCGTTAATGAGACCGATACCGACGAGGCTCCGCTCGTCAGACCATGGTTGATGTCCGAGTCAATGCTGTATGTGATCGAAGAGATCCCGATGGAATCACTGACGTCCCACCCGAAGAGCACTGTAGCATTGTTAGCCATCGAGCCTTCGGCAGGAGTCATCGAATGGATGACCGGGGGGTTCAGGTCCACGGTCATGTTCACGCCCACTGTCCTGGCGTTGCCGGCAAGGTCGGTAGCCCTGACGTAGACGGTATGCAGACCTTCGCTCATCTGGATCGGATCATACGCTCTGGTGGCCTGTGATTGCCATTCACCCGTGTCGACCTTGACCTCATAGTATGCCAGACCGCTTCCGAACTCCATGCTCGACCATGTGATGTTAAGGGTCGGGATGATATAGAATCCGCCTTCGGTGGGGGCCATTACGCTCAACGACGGAGCGACCGTGTCGATCACTACCGTGAGGAACGCGATCCTCATCTTCACGGATTTGTCCACAGCCATGACACGGAGGTCGTGGGTTCCGTCAAAGAGATTGTCGAATGTCCAACCCGTCGCGGTGCCGACCGAGGTCATCGGACCGCTATCGAGACCGACCTCATAATGATCGATACCAGACCCGCTATCTGCGCCAGTCCATGTGATCGAGATCGTGTTCACGGCACAAATGGTGTGATTGGACGGAGAGGATATCGTGATCGTGGGCAGAGCGAAATCGACCAGTACCCTTGAGCTCTTTTCCACAGTATTTCCAGCCTTATCATATGTCCTCAGGTAGATGGTATGGGGACCTTCGGTTACGTCTAGGAACGTATGGCTGGTGCCCAGGCCCTTGTTCACCCAATCTCCATCGTCCAACCTTAATTCGGTCCGGTCAAGTCCGAACGGGCTGACCGCCAGGTCGAAGGCGTACCAGGAGATCGGAATGTCGCGATCGCTGATGGGCGTCCCGTCCGAAGGCGATATCGAATCCAAAGTTGGTATCCTGGTATCGACGTAGAAATCAAGAGAGCAAACGCGTATGTGGTTGGAGGCGTCCTTTGCCCACAGATAGACGGTGTGGGACCCATCGTCCAACGGTAAGATGAACGTGAATGAATTGACCGTCCCGACCGACTCGTAGACCCCCAGGTCCCAGGCCACCATGTATTCTGCCACAGTGCTGCCGGCATCGGTTCCTGTCCAGGAGATGGTCGGAGTGTTATCATTGATGGCGGTATGATTTTCAGGAGTAACGATATTGACAACTGGAGCATTGGCATCGATGTATAGGGTGCGTGTAGCGGTGTTCTCGTTGCCGGCCTTGTCGACGG
This sequence comes from Methanomassiliicoccales archaeon, assembly GCA_036504055.1. Taxonomy (NCBI): domain Archaea; kingdom Methanobacteriati; phylum Thermoplasmatota; class Thermoplasmata; order Methanomassiliicoccales; species Methanomassiliicoccales archaeon. The sequence continues at coordinate 57,542 of DASXVU010000036.1, forward strand.
CCTTCACTGTCACAATATGTCGTCCGTCGGTCAGCCCGCCGAAGCTGCAAAGGTTTCCCAGACCGATGTTCCCAAAGACCCCGTCATCGATCTTGACCTCGAAATATTGTATGCCAGCATAATCATCAATGCCCTGCCAGCTGATCGAAGCGGTATCCGTGGTGAAAATCACGCCATCATGGTCGGGGCTGGTTATGTCCACGACGGGAGCCCCTGTGTCTGCGATAGGGAAGTAATCGTAGGCACCGCCTGGGATGAGGAGCTCTTCATCGACGATGCCGTTTCTGTCCCCGTCAGGCCAGCAATAGTCCGACCAAAAGTTGCCGATCCCGTCAGGACCGGTGGTGTTCCACCGGTCGTTCGGGCTGTCGTCCCAGGCCTGATATGCCGTAGGTGAGAATTCTCCGTCCGACCCGTGGTTGAACAGGAATCTGTTGTGGTGCAACAGAATGCTCTCGCAGTCGCTTATGTATACACCCACGTCCCGGTTGTGATAGAACACGTTATTGGTGATGAGGTCGGTTGCCTCGGCATTCAGCACCATGCCGATGTTACATTGGGTGAGGTTCATACCCTGAACGATCGTTGCGGAGGATTGGACGAGGTAGACCCCTATCGAACTGGCCCCTCCCGTCGAATCGGTACATAAGCCATTGTATATTTCGAACGTCCCGCACCCGAGGAGGTAAATACCCCCGATGGAGGCGTCCACCAGATTGTTGGTCATGACCCCGTCGGTGCATTGTTCGAAGCACATGCCATTGACGCCACCGGTGAGAGTGTTATGATCGAACACTCCATGGAGGCATAGCTCAGCGTATATGCCATCGACCTCGGAATCAGTGACGGTGTTCTCGGTCACTGTGAGGAAGCTCGTGAGCTGCATCCAAATGCCATAGACACACTCTGAGATGTGGTTCTGGTCAAGGGAGATCACATTCGCATTGGAAATCTTCATTCCGCGGTCCAGGCCAGTGATGGTATTATCCTGGATCATGGTGGATAGGCCGGAAGAGACCTCGATGCCGATGCCTGCCGAACCAGGTCCGGCGATCTGGTTCCCGCTAATGTTGCAGTCAACGGAACCGGAAGGACCGGTAAGGAGCACTCCAGAATGCGAATTCAACAATATGTCATTGTCCACTATCCACGCTCGGTCCGAATCGGATATCCATAGCCCATAGATGTTCCCGGTGAGATGGCAGTCCGACACCGTCGCATTATCGGAGTTGTAGAGCTCAACGCCCTCCTGGTTGAGGTATGCTCTGATACGCTGGACCGTTGAATTGTCAGAACCTACAACCCTTATTCCGATGACATTCGACATGAAGCTTCCGTCGATAACGCGGCACTTGTAACAGCTGTCCAAGATCGCACCGTTCTGGGCGTTGTGAGAGGCGTTTGCCGAGCCGATCGTGCAGTTGTCGCTGTTGACGATCCAGAATCCACTTGCTTTGTTGTAGGTGCAGTTTGAGGTGGTATAGATCCAAGAGGACCCGGAAGAGAAGAAACCATACTGGGTGTTATTGCAGAGGGTATCATACCACAAGTAAGAGTCTCTACAGTTAGTCAGGTAGATACCCTGCCCATTGAAGTACATCCGGTTACGGTCGGTGCTGATATGCTCACAGTAATTTGCGTAGAATCCGTACTGGCTGCTCCTGGAGCAGTTGTTGCCGTTCAGGGTGACATAGTTGGCTCCGGTGGCGTATATGCCTCTCGGGTTGTCGATGCAGAGATTGCCGGTCAGAGTGCAATTATCCGCCTCATTGACCTGGATACCGCTGAATCCGTTGGAAAAGACCTTGTTCGCGGCGACAGTGTTCCTGTCACCCGCGATGAAGATGCCGGAGTTTGAGTTCGAGCTGCAGTTGTTCAGATCGATCTTATTGAAATTGGAACCAGCTTCAATGTACATCCCATAGGTGAATCCTTTTACGATATTATCGCTGATCACGTTCTGATAGCTCCCAGAGATGAGCAGACCGTCTACTCCGCGAAGGCAGGTATTGTTGTCGAAACTGCTTCCATGGGTCGATTGGATGGCGATGATCGCGCCATATGAATCGGCTATGTTGTTCTGATAGACCTTCACGTTCGAACAGCCAGCGATCTTGACACCGGCCATGGTGACATTGTGCACCGTGTTCCCGTAGACCACGACGTTCTGTGAGTTGAGAACGGTTATTCCATCATAGGTCTCGTTGACCCTGCTGTTGCATACAAAGATATGGCTGGACGATGAAATGAAAATGCCTGCGCCTGATCCGATGTCGGAGTTGAATAGTCGGGTGTTGTTGACAACGCAATTGTCGATGTTGAGGTAGTCGTCGACGTTCTTGATGACTATCCCGTTCTCCTCGTCGTCCGCATCGATGACTAGGCCGTTGATCTGGAATGGTGAACCTGATGAGCCATCCCCCACGTTTCCATGTCCTGCCACGAAGACCGCCAGTTGATCATTTCCATCGATCACCACGGGCTCATGTGACGCGGCAGTAGCATTTCCGGTAATAAGCACGATCGTGACGACGAACAGCATACCAATGATGGTCCCCAACAGGACCTTTCGCAGAGACATTGAACAACACCCTTGTCACAAAAATTCGCGAATTGAATATTTAATCATGGATTGCCAGTTATCATCTGTGATAATCTCCATATACGAATCATCGATTCATTTGGCTCGATGTATAACATTCATCTCGTAACAGTTAATCTCACAAAATCGAATGAGAATTTCATACTCCATGAACTACCGATGTTCACAGATCAGGATGCGCTTATTTCCGCTGATATGTTCGGATTTAGTATCTTTGATGAAAAGTGAAAAAGGCTTGCCTTATCTGATACAAGGTCGATGGTCATAGCATCATTGATAGCGCTGACGGATAAGGAATGAGGCTGGAATAGGTTTCAAGCGACGATGGAATGTTCAGACCTCACATTCCGCCAGTGGTCTCCCATAGACCCATGATGTTCCCCTCGCTATCCTCGAAGTAGGCAAAGAAGCCCATGGTTCCGGCCGCCATCTTTTTCATTGTGATCTTGCCGCCATGCTTCTTCACGCTTTCCAGCGCCGCATCGATGTCATCGACCTCGAGGGTGACGATGGGATGCATGTTCGGACCCTCCCTCGGCACAATACCGCCGTTAATGGCACCAGGCTCTTTAGGCATGAACTTCTCGTTTACAGACGTCGTTCCCACTGATTGATAGTGTATGACCGGGTCGGGAGGGAACATCTGCCACCCAAAAACCTCGGTATAGAACTTCTTTGCTCTATCCATGTCGTCAGCCGGAACCTCGAAATGAGTCACTTTGGCTTGTTTTGCCATGATTTCATCCTCGTTCAAATCCTCTGAGCAGAACGTAATTAACGATTTGTGGTCTCTTTCACCGGGATAATGCCCATACGTCGTTGATTCCGCAATGAATGGCGCTTGTCAGAGATACGACCATGAACGGAAGGGATTTGTCCTATGCAACTGTCACTTTTTCGGACCTGATCCTGGCCCACAGTGCGACCATCCCCACTGCCGTGACCATGCCCAGGGCGGAGATGGAACCCCAGAAGATCCATCCGTTTGCGAGGTTGTCATAGAGGATGCCTCCGACCAGCGTCGAACCGAACCAACCGAATGATCCGATCAGCCCGAATATCCCCAGATACTTGCCGCGTTCGGTCTCGCTCGACATGCTGACCGTTAGGTCGGTAGAAACCGGTACGACGATCATCTCCCCGATGGTGATGATCACCATGGTGATCGCTAGCGTGATCCCTTCAACCACCCCAGCCACGAGGAAGTATCCCACCGCATAGATCACCGTACCCAATGTCATGGCCAGATATTTGTCCCTCTTTTCCAGTGAACGTGCCAGGGGCATCTGCAGAAGGACCACCATGACACCATTCAGGCCAAAGACAAGTCCGATGGTGAGTGTATCGATGTGCACCCGTTCGTTAGCGTAGACCGTGTAAGTGGTCCCGAACTGGCCGGACATAAGGAACATGGGGATGCATACCAGGCAAAAGATCAGGAAGAGCAACTTGACGTTGCGCAGTTCCTTTACCAGGGTAAAACGCTCCTTCGCCGGTCCCGGGACATAGGACTCGGTCAGCATGAAGGCAACTATCAGACCCGCCACCAGGGAAATCAACGCCGAGACCAGGAATGTGACGGAGTAGGAGAACACCAGCAGTATCCCGCCGATCATCGGTCCGAACGCGAATCCGAGGTTCCAGGCGACGCGCAACAATCCGTAGGCCTCTAAGCGTCTGGCCGGTTCGACCACATCAGCCACCATCGCATTGTTTGCCGGGTCGAACACCCCTCCGAAGAACATGCTCAGCGACAGCACAAAGGCCACCGCAAATATATCGGGCCAGAACGCCACCAGGACGGCCAGGGCTAGGAAGGTGAGGCATCTCAAGATCATTGAGTAGGTCATGACCCCGAGACGACCGTATCGATCGGCCAACAGACCGCCGGCAAGGTTCCCGGCCGCACCGGCGATGCCGGAGACCAGCAATACCAGCCCGACCACCACCATTGGCACCCCTAGCCCTTGGTACATGAAAAGGGCGAGGAAGGGGCCGACGATGCTGAAGCCAATGCCATCGATCAGACGGGACGTAAAGAGTACCCAAACCCTGTGGTCGTAACCCTTAAAGCCGAACCCTTTCACCGGATCGCCTCATCCCGGAGTGCAGTCATAATGGTCATTGGCATGGATGATTGGCCATGGTTCTGGTTTTATTTATCTGCAATGCCGGAATCACCGCCTGGTCGATGGAGGTAACCGCTCGACAGGATGGTCCAGGGTGCATTTCGCGGAGAACGAACCAACGATCATCATGCCCTCTGATCCTGACCGGCCAATCTCCACTTTCCCGCCGGGACCTTGATCTCGAACCTGACACCCTTATGGTACTCTCCGTTCTCCCTTATCTCGATCCCGGTGATGGCCAGGATCTGCATGCCCAGATAGAGACCGAGACCGGAGTCCTTACCGAAACCTTTCAGGAAGATCCGGCTCTTGTCTTCAGGCCGAACCCCTGTCCCGTCATCCTCATAGACTATGGTGCAACCACCGTCAAGGGATGTGATGGATGAAAGCCTGACCTTTGTCACTTTCGACCCATGACGGTTCGTGTTGTCCAGCATTATGTAGAAAAACCGTTCCAGCATCGGGTCGGCGAATATCTCCAGGGAGCCGGTGTCCACAATGTACTCCACACCCTGCTCGGCACAGAGAACCTTTGCCTTATGGTACACCTTACTGACGTTCTGCCATTCGGGGGAGACGATACCGACCTTCTCATAATCCCGGGTGAAGTTGATCAGATGCTCTATGGCCACCGTGGAGTCCATCATCTTCCTCAGATACTCGCTTGCCTGGGAATTCTCTTCGGTCTTGTCGTTTAGCAATTGGCCATAACCCCGTATGACCGTGATGCGGTTCAGGATATCATGCCTGGTGACGCCATAGAGAACGTTCAGTTTGGAATTGGAGGATGCGAGCGCCTCTTCCACCTTCCTTTGCGAGGTAATGTCCCTAAGGATGAGAAGCTGACTGACCTTCTTTTTCTCGACCATGACCGGTGAGTAACGGACCTCCAGCCGTAGCGTCCGACCCTCAGGTCCGATCATCTCGATGATGGCCGACCCCTCCTCGTCCGGAACGGTGGCCGCGTTCACTGCGGGCAGAATGGAACTGAGGGGCTTACCGAGCGGGAAGCCTTTCTCACGATGGACCAACCTTTCCGCCGACGCGTTGAGGTAGGTGATGAGTCCCTCTTGGTTCACCATGATGGCACCGTCCTGCATGATGTCGGCGATCGAGTTCAGGGCCAAGGGCGTGGCATAAAACAACCCGTAACGGTAAACCACCAGGTATAACACACATCCCGCCAGTATGAACCCGAACAGCATCACATCAATGATCGGGAACGGGAGAAGGTTCTCAAGGCTCAACGTGACCAGCAAGGTCGGCACCAATGACGAGAACAGGATCAAACCGACCTGAACCCTCTGCACCTTGTGCGATTTTATGACGGCGATAGCGGCTATGCTGATCGCAGCCAGTTCGAGCACGTAAGAATATGCGATCTGTAGGAGCGAGAAGATGCCGTCAACCGCCTGGAAAGGTTGAAGAATGCCAGGCTCCAGGGTTACGCTCTCAAAGAACAGATGGTGGAGATCATTGGTCCACAGGGTGACCAGGCAGAAGGCAGGAACCACCGAGACCATAATGATGTTCGTCCGAGTAAGGAGGTCGTCTCGGCCTGCATATCTCACCACGATCAGAAGGTACAGCTCTGGGATGCCGACTATTCCGAGATATTCCAACCCGTTCCAGAATAATTTCTCAGAGAGGGTGGCGCTCAGTAGTTCGAGCACATAGGAGACGGCAAGTATGGTGATCAGCAAAGACAGAGCGACGAAGAACATCTTGAACTGCTTGTTCCCTTTTACCCAGAACAACACCGCCAGGACCACTGACATGATGGCGATGGTTGAGTCCAAGAACAGGGAGGCGATATCAGACATCCATGTTGGCGATTTTAATGTAGATACTTTAGGGTATGCCTCATCATCCGATGGATTGGAATCTATTCTCGGATCTCGACATAATTTAAGGAACGGAATATGCCGTCGGCACCAAGGTCGATATTAGGTCCGCTCAATACAAATAGGGCCGTATCCTTTGATTGTGGCCATTAGGTTGGATCGGGGTTCGATTCATGCAGAGATCGGTCCTTTCCTTCGAACGGCAAGAACAACATTGTAGCAATTTGACCTCTCAATAAATATTCCCTTGATGATATGCATCTGTTTGTGCATTATTGAATTTCGTACCAGTCACCTCTTGAAGGAACGATGCCTCGGATTCTCCATAGGTCTTCGGATGCGTCTTGAGGATCTCCGGGTGGATTGCTGCTCCGTTGGCTCAATCCGTACATCATGAAGAATACCGGTCCAAATGGGGCTTGACCTGTGAAGTGCATTTTCTATCTACCGACATGATCGTTGCACCCATTTGTCGTTTGATAGAATCAAGGGTCAAACTTGATACACCATGGCGACAGTGGATAGGTGGATGATGAGGTACCGGGTCAAATTCGGATTGATCGTTGCCGCGGTGGTCATCACCGTTTTCATCGCATTCCTGGCCATACTATTCTCTTCTCCGCTCCTCAAACCAGGGGCTCTTCAAATGGATCCCGTGTCCATGGTATTCTCATTGGTTGGACTCTTCGCCGTGGTCTTCGTCGTGATGATCATTCTGGCCCTGGCCATCTCTGCCATCATATGGGGGCAGTGGCTAGGGGCGTTCGGGGAGGAGCCCACTTCAGACCAGATCCTTGATGAACGATACGCGAAAGGAGAGATCGACCATGCCGAGTACTCGATGTTGAAAAACAACATCGAAATCGCTAGAAGAAAGTGAGTCCACGGTTATTATCAGAGGAGCCACCTAGGATGTGATTTGACCATTGAGCATCCGCGTCAACCTATGCGCAGAATGATCTTGCCTGAAGCGTGTCCTGCCTGGCTCAGCACATGGGCCTCCTTCGCATCCGTTAAAGGATACTCCTTCTCGATTATGACCCGGACCTTTCCGGCGTCGATGAGTTCCCTTATGTCCCTCAGACGGGACCCGTTCGAGGTCAGCAGATATGACCTTCCGATCACTCCATGGGCGTCTGCGGCATTCTCATCGACCCCCACGGTGGCGACGAGCATCCCTCCCTTCTTGATCATCTCCCATGATCTGGCCTGGGTGTCTCCCCCCACCGTATCGTAGACCATGTCCATTTCCGAAACGACCTTTCGGAAATCACCGACCGAATAATCGATGACCTGGTCCGCCCCCAGCGAATGGACCAGCTCAACGTTCTTTGTCGAAGTGGTCGCGATCACCCTGGCACCGGCGATCTTGGCGAATTGCACGGCAAATGAACCAACCCCGCCGGAGGCTCCATGTATCAGGACGGATTGTCCAGACCTTAGACTGCCAATCTCGAAGAGCCCTGCCCAGGCCGTTTGACCTGCAAGAGGCACACCGGCTGCGTGTTCCAGAGGTATCGTCTTCGGTGCAAATGCCATCTCCATCGACTTCACCGCAACGAATTCCGCGTAGCCGCCGTCCTTCGAGGTAGCTGGGCGGGCGAAGATCTTGTCTCCTTTCTTGAACCGTTTGACCAGCGGCCCGACCTCCTCGACCGTTCCAGACACATCCCATCCCAAGATCAGTGGCATATGATATTGGACCCGCCCTCTCGTATATCCCTGACGCACCTTCCAGTCGATGGGATTCACACCGCAGGAGTGGACCCTGACGAGACACTCATCAGGTCCGATCTCCGGTATTGGGACCTCCTCGTATCTCAGGACCTCTGGTCCTCCAAAGTCATGGATGGTCATCGCCTTCATAATGCCCTTAGACGCCATGTGTGCTGATTTCGAGCCGGCCGGTATTTGTGGTTTTCGTCCACTATGCTCTATTAATTTAAGCAGTCACCGGGGAAGCTTCTGCATTGGTGCAGTTCGTAGACGAACACTCCAGCCTTTACTCCCGGGTCGTCATCCATGATCTGCCTGGCCTCTTGGACGGTCCTGTCCATTATCCCGATCCCATGGAACCCTGTCCCATCGTTCACGGGGCACACGATCGGCATTATCCTGTCCATCTTTAGCGAGAAATTGCGACGGACGTGCTCCCAGATGATCTTGTCCGCCCCTTCCATGTCCCGGTTCGGTCCGGCTCTGAGGAGGACTATGCAGTAGTTCTTTGTCTGGCCGATCTTTTCTTTCATGAACTCGTCGGTTATGGTTGCCATATAATCATCGACCTCGGACTGGTCTCTGAGCTGAGGACGGACTAATTGAACATTGCTTGACTAGACCGTCCTTTTAGCATAATGTACCTGTATCAATCCAGATGAGAAGGTCAAATTGCCCTTCAGGTCAAGGTCCTGCCTTGGGAGGCCGGTCCTTAGCATTGGGATCCCCTCGCCTAATACCACCGGATGGATGGATATGATGAACTCGTCGATCAAGCGCTCCTTCATGAAGGCCTCGATGAGCTCAGAGCCGCCGACGAGCCAGATGTCCGCTCCATCGCGTTCCCTCAAGACCTGAACGAACTCGCTCACCGGCTGATTAACGAACTCCACGTTGTCGTCCCCGCCCATCAATGACCTGGAAAAGACATAACAATCCTTATCGGCATAGGGAAAAGGACCCATCCTGAGCACTTGGTCATAGGTCCTCCGCCCCATTAGGACGGTGTCTATCGAAGATAAGAACTTGCTGTAACCATAGTCATCATCACTGAACAGCCAGCTGATATCATCGTCGGTCCCGGCTATGTATCCGTCAAGGCTGCAGGCGATAAACAGGACCACCTTCCTTGCTTTTCCCCTCATCATTACCCCATACTCCCAATTTGAACTGACAGTATTTGATAAGTTGTGGCGGTCATTGGCTCACAATCTGAGCAGCCTTTCCAATTGGTCATCGTTCATTTTCACGATCCCTAGCCTAACCAGGTCTGGAGAGAACTTACGCCAGTTCGGGTTCTTGAGGAACACCTTTCGGAACAGCGGGGCCGCTTCATCGAAACGCCCTAAACTGGCCAGAGTGGCCGCATGCCAGAACATCATCTCCTCGTTCCGGGGGAACATGTGCTCCGCTGTGGAATAATCCGACATCGATTCATTTATCTTACCATCCTCCAGCTCACGGTCCGCCTTGTTCATGAGCTCATAGGCATGATGGACCCGGAGCAGTCTCCGCATCTCGCGTAGCGGTTCCCGATGGTCATCCACCCGGAGATCGATCTTCCTGTCCAGCCAAGGCTGGCCGGTCCGTGCTCCAGACAACACCAGCAACGCCGCTGACTGTTTGCCCCGGAAATCTCCTCCTGCCCTCTGGGCCGCGTCAAGAGCTGCCATCATCCTGTCAGCCAAGTCCCCCTTGGTGGCAAGGTAAGCCTTGGACATCGCCGGCCAGACCTCCTGGTTAAGCATCATGTTCGCCTGGACCGAATGGCCTTCCCCGACGAAATGTCCGGCAAAGGGCACGCACCTTCTTCCGGTGTAAGAGGCAGCTTCGCCCCGGGAGTTCATCACCGATAGTTGCCTCAGCTCCCTGCCTTCATCCTTGCAGATCATCTCATCCACGACGCCCTTTGAGAGATGACCTTCCCTGAGCAATTCCAGCCCTTCCGGCCCAAAGGCGGGGTTGGTGAAGGACTGGGTGGCCACCATGCCCACTCCAGCCTCACCCCATAGAACGACAGTGCCGACCGAGAACCAGTGGGATTGGACCGCGCCTCCAATCTCTCCGGTCTCGGGATCATAGGCCAGTATGGAAAAGGTATGGGCGAATGGGCTGCCTTCAAGAAGCCCGGCCAAATGGTTCGATCTCATGGAGATGGGAACGATTCCAGCGGCTTTAGTAACCTTCCACCTTATGGATCTTCAATATCGGGGATTCCGGCTTCGCAGGATCATCAGGGGGAAGATCACCCCGGCGACCATCGCCGCAGCGATGAACAGGGTTTGCAGACCCACCTGGACCGTTCCGAGGAGTTCTGAGATGGTGGCCGCTGAGCCATGCTGCTCCATCGTGAAAACGCCTTCGATGAACTTGACCCCGAAATATCCCGGTATCATCGTCAGCGCGGCAGCGACGGCCATGATGATCTCCGGGACCCGGAACCGGCGAGCAAAGAGAAGAGCTAGTACTGTGATCAAAGAGACCGAGGCCAAAGTGGCCAGGGCGATATCTACCCCGCCGTTCACCAGGATAAGACGGGAGGCGCGTCCGACGGCCCCGCAGACCCCACAGGCCAGTAGCGGATAGCCGGGCGTATAGAACAGTGCCCCGAAACCGCAGGTAGCGATTGCCCCGAGCAACGCATCGTACGCGATATTGTCTGGCCAGGAAACCACGGGGACGAGCGCTCCCTGGGAAGGGATGGGGAACAGTGCGATGGCAGCGGTGATACCGAAGGCGATTATCGCCAGGGTAACGATGACCATGGTCAAACGGGACAACCCTACCAGGTTGTGGTTCCTTACTATCTCGATACCCCCATTGATGAGCTGCACCCCAGGAATGAGGAATATGACCGACACGATCAATGAAACGTCTGTTGCATTGGTTATGCCCAGACGTGCCAGCATACAGGCGGATATTGCCCCCACGAGGGTGGCGGCAAGAACGTTGACATAGTAATTCCATCCCTGCCTTCCCATCATCCGGAAGACCATGAATGAAAGTGCGGTCGCCGGAAGAACGACCAATACCGAGGACAGATCGCCACCGTTGAGAAGACCGAAAGCCGCCATTGCGACCGCGGTTATGGCCATCATCGACAGCGTACCTCTCGATCCATGTTCTTGGTTCAGCCTGTCAAGCTCCGCCCTGATCCTGACATGGTCCATCTCCGTGGTGAGCGAATGGAGCATCGAACTGATCCCCGAAACTATCCCGTTGTCGATGGTACCAGTGGATGGGACCGTATCGATCTTGGTCCTGTACTCGGCCCCCGAGACCGTCGTGACCATTATTGCATCCGGATTGACCAGGATGTGAACGTCCCGTCCACCCAAATGACGGTTCAATACCTGCATCGAGTCTATGATCCGCTGGGCGGATGCGCCGTAGAGGTATAGAGTTCGCCCCAAGTACAGGAGAAGGTCGGCGGTCTCGTCTGGCGGTGCCGCACATTCTCCGCTGATCTCAATGGTCTGTTGCATCCTCCTACCCCAGCTCGAAAGATGTTATTCCGAAGAGGCGATCGATGTCGATGTTCGGAGGCCCCCGGGTGTACATCCTCATGGTGCTGAACACCGGTCTCATCCCGAAATGTCGGGCAAGATCGACCCCCCTCCGATTCGATGACGGAACATCGAGGCTAAAGTCTTCCCCAGGGAATCTGGAGACCAATGAGGACAGGATGTCAGCGGCCACGACCTCATCATCTGCAAACAACGGACCGACCTTGTGGCCGGCATGGCACCGCCGGATCAGACCATATCCCCTGATACGGTCTTCCGATCGGCGCACCAGCCCAAACGAGTCTGGCTGCGATATCCATAGTTCAAGGAACCGTTTCCGCTCAGATGAGAACACACCGGCGTCATATCCAACGAGTTTCGGGAATGGGACGGATGATACCGGGACCATGTCTTCCCCGGCACCCCGACCTAGAACGGATCTGCCAGCATACCTGACATTTTCGTATGAAGGAATGAATCCATAGGATTCATACTTCTTGACCATAGGTAGGACCCCGTCGCAGCCCAGGTTGCCGTCCTGCGATATTCGGAGCATAAGGGATATCAGTAGTTTTCCGACCCCTTTATTTCTGTACTCCGGTTTCACAATGAGCAAGCCGCCGAACCTGAACTGGTCCGGATAGGTTGCCACCGAGATGCAGCCCACCATTTCTCCTTGGCAATGGGCGGCGAAGAATCCTTCCGGTCCGGACCCATAGAAGACATCTGCATCATGGAGACCGGGGTTCCATCCCTCGGCCCTCGCCCAATCAAGGCAGACCAAAGCCTCATCATGGGTCATCTGATCGATGGTAATACCCTCCATTGGGACACCCATGAGTCAACGAGTACAATCCAACGGTTAAATACCGTTCGATGCAGGCATCGATCGACGGAATGTTGTTTTCTCTGGTGTTCCGGTCCCAAATTGGACATACCGTCCAGAATCGGCAACAATAAGCTATAATATCCCTTCAAAATAATAGGGGGTAGCGCGGGGGTTAGAACTACGGGGATCTTGGGGAAAGACCTTTTGGAGGACCCCCACGCCATTTCTACCTAATTTCTCCTCATTAATAACCGTTACTATTTGAGTATCGAGGTAATGCTCTTGTTTTCGGATTTATTATCACGAACGCATGCCGAATCAGCGATTCCTATCACAAATGTACAATCATTTTCCATTCTATGCTGATGAAGAATCATCGAATGAATATGGACGGAGATGCCCGAAACGGATCGGTCCGAGAACGACCGATGTCCTCATAACAGATCGGAAGATACGCGCATCTGTCTGTCAAACATCGCTGGTAGGTCCATGATATCGGATGAAAGGGTTCAATTGGTCATCGCGACTGAGGATGATTCGGTTCAATTGAGTCAGATCCAGAAGGCGGCCTTTGACGAAGAGGCACGCCTTTTCCATCGGTCAGAGGCGTGCGGGCCTGAGGGATACGACACGGTGTCCGGTCAGATAGCTCTGATGCAGCGCACCCACTTTTACAAGATCATGAGCGACGGCGCTATGGTCGGAGGTGTGGCGGTCATCGATTCGGACAGGATATGCAGACTTGTGAGGATATTCATGGATCCACAGAATCAGGGAAAGGGAATAGGACATGCCGCCTTCAGATCGCTGATGGAACGCTACCCAACTGCGCTCAAATGGGAGCTGGATATGCCTTCTTGGTCATCCAGGAGCCACCAGTTCTACCAATCTCTGGGCTTCATCAAGGTAGGAGCCACGGACGAGGGCGGACGGGGATTCCCGCTCTTACTGTTCGAAATGAAAGTCTGATCGAAAGGATCTCCTTCTGTAACTAGGCTCACTTGGACCCATAAGCCCGAAAGTGTTTCCACGAATCGTCGAACGGGCCGTTTCCATCATAGATGCTCATGTCGGTACGGCCATGGATGTCACGGTCCTCGCCCACCGGACAGACCTTTATGCATATCCCGCAGGGCGATATGCCACGCTTTCCCAGACTGGCATTGTGCTCTGTGCATCTTGCCTTGTCTATGGTCCGTGCCGGATAATCCAGCGGCTCTATGGCCCGGACTGGGCAATGATCGACGCACCGCATGCAGTGCACGCAGAGCGTTTCCTGCATCATGGTGCTTGGCCGGAGCTCCGCATCGGTGAGCACTGAGGCGAAGCGAACCCTCGGACCATAGCGCTCTGTCAGCAACGTATTGTTCACGCCGAAGGTTCCCATTCCGGCGAGAAAAGCGGCGTGGCGATGGGAGAAAGCGGCGATAGGCCTTTCCCTGAGGATGTCTAGACTGGTATAGCCATCACGAGTTATCCCGACAGCCGAGTAGCCTTCACTCTCGAGAAATAAGGAGATCCTGTATGCGTATTGATCCAACAAGGCATTTATCGTCTTGTACAGCTCATGATAATTGACGGAAGGTGTGGTCTCGAGGACCGGCAGTGTGACGGGCAGACCTATCACAATTACCGTCTTCGTTCCCGGTACCACATTCTGAGGATAGAACTCGGACGGCATCCACGGTCTGAATGGTGGATCTTCCCAGCGGCCGCTGGATGCAAAACCGATCAGTGGAATGCCCATCGATTTCGCCAGTAGTTCGACCTTGGATCTCATCGAATCGTTCATTGTTCCACGACTGCGCAAGCTATCCCGCTTCCACGTAAAAAAGGAATCTTATTACCCTTCGACCTTCCAGCCGCCTTTAGGGACCTCTATCTCGAATCTGACACCCTTCCCCTCCGCCCCGTTCTCCGTGATGGTCAGACCGGTTATCCCAAGTATCTCACGTGCAGCGTAAAGTCCAAGACCAGTATTGCTGCCGAACCCCATCTTGAATATCTTGTCCTTATCCTCTTGGCCGATCCCTATGCCATCGTCGCGATAGACGATTACCTTGTTGTTTCCCCGGTCCTCCACATCCACCCAGATATTGTTGACGTTGCCTCCATGCCGCTGGGAGTTCTCCATGAGGTTGAAGAACATCCTCTCCAGCATGGGATCGGAGTATATCCTGAGCCCCATTGTTTGGAAATGATATGAAATGGTCTGCGATGCCATGGCCACCCGGGCATTCTCCAATACGTCCTCCAGTCGCTGCCATTCAGGTGCCTTCACACCCAGATTCTGGTATTCCTTAGCGAACTCGATACCGTGTTGGATCGTCGTGGTGGAGGCGATTATCTTATCGACTATACGATTCAGCTCTTCATCGTCTTGGCGTTTGGATGCGATCAGCTCTCCATACCCATGGATCACCAGCAATTGGTTCATGATGTCATGGCGGGTGATGCTGGACATCAGATGGAGTTTGGAATTGGCGGTCTTGAGCTCCCTCTGGTTCTTCCTTTCCTCGGTCACGTCCTTTAACAGGATGAGGGTACCCGATCGTTCCTCCCCGTGATTCACTATATTCGTGATGTGTATATCGACGATCCGGTCACCGAAGGCACCCGGAAAGGTCATTTCCTTTTTCGCCACTCCAGCATCGAGCATTTCGTGTATGTCCGGGACCACGTCCGCAAGCATCTTGCCGCTGATGGCCTTGGACTCCAGATTGAGCATGTCCTCCACCGCCGGATTGGAGTACACTATCTGTCCCTTATTGTCCAACACCAGCGTGCCGTCCTGGATCGTCTGGATCACCGAATCGAGGACCAGCGGGGTCATGTCCAGGAGCTCGTAGCGGAATGAACCGTAGAACAACACCAGGATCGTACCTAGGAACCCGGTGTCCAGAGTGAAGCTCATCGGAAACTCCTCAGAGAAGGTGATGCCCATGAACAGGCCCAGCATCGGAAATGCCACCGCCCCGAGGACCACCATCACCTGTTTGCGGTGATACCGGCTCCTGCTGAAGAGACCCTGGGCCACAAGCGTAAAGGCCGAGACCATGATGAATACGAAGAACACGACCAGCAGCCAGAATCCGATACCGTAGGCGTAGGTGAGGCCGCTCATCTCTCCAAAGAACTGCTGACTGCCCAGGTCGGCGTAGAACGCGTGGGTGGTATCGTTCGTCCAAAGCAGGGCCAGCAGCACGGCTGGTATCAGGAACAGGAGGAACATCCTTTTCCGATCGAGGATGTCGTCCCGGCCCAGGTAGGAGACCACGAATATCAGGAACAGCGAAGGAAGGATGATGAACACGGACATCTCCAGGAGGTTCCATGCCGCCATTGTCCCCTTGTCCGAGGACAGGAGCTCGCCCAGGTAACCTACCGTGAATATGGCGATGGCCACCATCAGGGAAATGAACGGAGCCCTGATGGGCAACGTCCGGGAGGTCCACTCCAATGCCACGAGCGTCATCGCTACGGTGACGGTGATCCATACCGGTAAGGTAAGGGCAAAGGCGAGGTCCACGTCGGATTTGAGGTTTTACCTGCTATAATAATTGAATGTGGATTCTCTCACCATGTGGAAAAAATGAATCTCTACCGGACACGCCAACCCCCGTCGGGAACGGTGAGCAAGAATCTTGCGCCATTTCCTGTCTGACCCTGCTCTTCGATGGAGATGTCGGTAATTGCCAGTATCTGCCTGGACATGAGGAGGCCGATGCCGGAATCGACCCGACCGTCCTGGAATATGCTAGCCTTGCGGTCAATAGAGATACCGACCCCATCGTCCTCATAGATGATGTGCAGGTCTGAACCGCAGGGCTCGGACCAGATCGATATCCTCTGGACCTTCTGACCGTGCTTGGCCGAGTTATGGATGAGATTGTGGAAGACCTTTTCCAGCATCCGATCCGCGAATATCTCCACCTTCCCTACCTGGACATTCACCTGGGAAGGAGCCGTGGGGCCGAGGCTCTTAGCCCGTGCAAGGACCAGTTCCAGGTTCTGCCATTCCGGTTCCTTCACCCCCAGGTCCTGATATTCCCTTGTGAACAGCACCTGCTTCTCTATGGAGGCAGCTGAAGCCACCATCGTGTGGACGAATCTGCTGACATCTGTCTGTCTGACGTCCCCCATCCCTATCAGGTCTCCATAGCCCCGTATGACCGAGAGTTGGTTCAGGATGTCATGGCGGGTGATGCTGGAAAGCAGCATGAGCTTGGAGTTGGCGGTCCTGAGAGCATCGGAGGTCTTCCTCTCCTCGGTGACATCCCTCAAGACCAGCATTCTGCCGATGACGGTGCCGGAGCTGTTCCTGATGGTCGAGGCCCTGACGTCATAGTTTTGTCTTTCGGTACCTATCCTATGTACCAACTCCTCCGGCTTTCCATCCTCCAGGGTCACCAGGAGATCGGACAGAAACGGCAAAGCTTCGGATATCGGCTTCCCCAGGCTTTCTTTGGGATCGCTGACGATCATCTTTTGGGCCTGCGGATTCAAAAAGATTATTCTCCCCTTGATGTCAAGGACCACTGTGCAGTCCTGAATGTTGGATATTATGGTGTCGAAGGCAAGAGGATTGATATCGAACATCTCGAGACGGAAAGAGCAGATGAACACGATTATGCTGGTAAGCATGAAACCGATGATCAGGATGTAGCTCGTGGGCATATGGATCGATTCTGTGAGGCCGACCATTATTGCTGCGGTGGGGATCAATCCCGAAAGGACGACGCCGAGTATCTGGTAACGTTGGGTCCTGCACGTGGTTCCCAACGATTTCAGGCACAGGGCGATCGCGGCGATGACCAGGATCACCACGTAGACGATGTGGATCCAAAACCAGGGACCGTAGGAGACGGACATCACCGATGCCTCGCCCCATTTGACCGAAGAAATGCTGGTATAGATCAGATGGTGCAAGTCGTTGGTCCAAAGAAATATCAATGTGGCGACCGGGATGAGGGAGAGGAGGATCGCCTTTCGAAGATCGAGCCACTTCTCCATACCGACATAGTCGATGATCAGAACCAAGTACAGAGGGGCCGCGAAGACCACATATAAATATTCAACGTTATTCCAGAAGATCATTTCCTCAATTTTCTGGCTTGACATTTCCAGGGTGAACGCCGTGGTGGCCAAGATCAAGCCCGCCATTGAAAGGATGAAGGGCCATTTGATGGGAAGGGCGCTCTTGGAGGCAGAATAGGCCAGGAAGAACGCTATCATCACCGTTGCTATAAGAGGCAAAGTGAAGATGAATCCGAGCGCCATCGCATTGAAAATCGCGCTGACGGGCATATAGCTTGATTCCCGTGGTTATTGGCCCTGATATTCAGGAATGACGAACGCAGTTCGCCGGTTCAATCTCGCGGCTCCCAGGTCGGGTCCTGCCAATCGTTGCCGGTCCGCTCTCGGCACTCGGCGATGATGGCATTGACCTGCTTGTCCCGCCGGACCTCCTGGGCGATATCGGTGATAAGCTCGTTTGTGTAATGTCGATGGCAGGAGGGGCAGAGCGTCTTCAGGTTTCCCGGGTGATCCGAACCGCCCCGGGAACGGGGAATGATGTGGTGGACCTCGAGCGATTCGTACCGCATGCCCCCCTTGCCATGCCTGAGGGTAGGATCAAAGACCTTCATCCGGCCCCGCTCGAAATTGACTCCGCAATCTTGACAGATGTACTTGTCCCGGCGCAGCACGGAGGACTTGATCCTAGGCCAAAGGACCCGCCGGACCAGGTCGGTGGTATCCTCGCCGTAGGGCAACTGAGTCGTGCCATTAAGATAGAACTTGCGCAGGCCGGGAAGCTCTGCCCGCATCTGTTTGAGTGTCATCTTCGTCGAGGCCCAAGCATCGCAGATCATCCTGGAGTTGGAATCGGGCCGATGTCTGTGCCCACAATGAGGGCATAGGACCATGGTCATCTTGGCGGATCTTGCTGGACCACCGGAACGAAAAGGACATACGGAAGCCAATTCCGGACCGCAGAGGATAGGCCTGCTCTCATCGACGCCTTGAAAGACCAGTGAAGGTATCGAGTTCTCCGGGTCGGCCATGCGTTTGGTCTTCATCAGGCAGTAGCTGCTCTCAGCGCCGGTAAGGCGGAAATGGCAGACGGTTTCGGATCGTTCCATCCTTTCATCTCCGAAGATGGCGGGGGGGATAATAACATTTTTCTCGGAATGAGTCGATGGATGCCAACGATTATCTACCCTCTAATTCCCTTGTCAAGGCGACGAGATGGCGATGAGGGACTGGGACTGGCAATTGTATCCGGAAGCGGAGAGCATGGTTTTCGGATTGGTCAGGTCATTCCTTGACGGGAACACGTATGCTAACATGATCCGGGGTGAGATCGAGAACACCAGTTCGACCCGGTTCATCGATTGGGTGGACAGCATGGAGATTCCAGATACGATCGTGAGCGGACAGGATCTCCAGCGGATCGGTTATATCAAGGATTCGAAGGCCTCCGCGGATGGGGCCGTCTTCAATCATCCTGGAGCGTTCTTTCCGATCATCCTGCGCGCCGACGGAACAAGACGCCTTTCGATCTGCGTTGATGATCTGGACCGATTCCTTTTGATGGGTCACCTTACCAACAAAGAGGTCAATGGACAAAGGAACGCCCCCTTCCGAACCGTAGAATTGAATCGGGAAGGCGACAACACATTCTGCGGGGTGGAACGACATGGAGGCAGGACATACGATGTCGTTCCGGGGACCGACCTTGAGGAATACGGATCGGCGCTGAAAGTTCTCCTGGACCGGAAGCGGGAGTATGATGATGATGAGCTTGGCATCGAGGACTTTGTGGCGAATATGGCAACCCTCGGGGACGGCCTGGAAAAACCCCGTCTGGCGGATGCATTCTTCCGGTCCGAAAGGACATACTGGCAATCCAAGAACCGTGCGGGAGCCGTGCAGTTCAAACGCCAGGAATCGATGGGTCTGGGGTGGGGCAACCACGACCATCATACGTTCCGCTGCTCGAGAGAGAATTTCGGTAATGCCGTTGAGATCTTCGAGAGCATGGGGATGACCCGCCGGGAACGGTTCTTCGCCGGAGCTGAGGCCGGGTGGGGGGCGCAGGTCATGGAACAACCAGAATCGGGCATGGTGGTCTTCGCAGACGTGGATCTAGGGCCTGATGAAGGCAATGAGGATTTCGTCAACCAAGGATTGGAGCCGCTGGAAAGGATCGGCACGGTCGGGTTGTGGGTAGGGTTGCATGGCGAAAGCCTGCTGTCCTCGGGGATGCATCATCTGGCAGTGGGATCGGATTTCCCGATGATGCGCGAGGACCTAAGGAAACGGAATGTCCCCTCCATGGCCCCGTTCTCGAATTTCGAATTCCTCAAGCAATCATTTACCGAGCCGGAGCACTGGATGCCCATGAAAGCACGTGTCGAGCATCTTCTAAAGGAGGGGCTCATCACCGAAAATCAGGCGGGTAAGTTCAAGGAACAGGGTACTGTGGGAAGCCATATGGAGATCATCCAAAGGGACCAGGGCTTCAAAGGTTTCAACCAGAGCTCGGTGAGCGCCATTATCCGTTTGACAGACCCACTGAAGCGGAACGGGACCGGGGCGTAAAGGACTATGAACGACGGTGTTCTTTCCATCAAAGGAAAAGTGATATCGGACGAGAGGCAGCTGGAGAGGTTTGCCAGCGATCTAAGTCATTATTATATCAGACCTCGACTGGTCGCTATCCCGTTGGATGAGCACGATATTACGGTAGCGATGGAATACGCGGTCGGCAATGGAATGCCGATCACACCGCGAGGAGGGGGATCGAACCTATCTGGCTCTGCCGTTGGTGAAGGATTGGTCATTCTGACCCGAGAAATGGACCGTCTGATAGGAAGGGAGGACCGGGTGTACTCATGCCAACCTGGCACGATATTCAATCAGCTGGACAAGCTTGCCAGAACGGAAGGATCGTTCATCCCTTATGACCCTAGCTCCCGGGCATTCTGCACCATCGGAGGAAACGTAGGTACCAGAGCTAGCGGTATCCGTTCCCTGAAATATGGGAGCGTCGACACTTGCCTGGAATCGATCCGGTTCGTCAATCCGGTGTTCGGTGTGATCGATACCGCCAAAGAACTCCCGCCCGAGCTGAAGCAGGCGCTCGAGAACCTTGCCGCCCGTTTCCGAGAGGACGAAGAAATGCTCCTTTTGCTGGAGACCCGGGCCGGCCTAAAATCCAGCAGCGGATACAACCTGGGCGCTTTCCTGGAGGAAAAGACAGTGAACCGGATGGCCGCCCACCTTATGGTAGGTTCGGTGGGGACGCTCGCTGTCTTCACCGAGGTGCGGCTGAGATTGAGGCCCCTAAACAAGGACAGGGTCCTTTATCTGGTGTTCTTCGACTCGTTGCCAGAAGCGATCCGCAAGATGCTTCCTGCCAGAGAATTCGGCCCTTCGGCCTTCGAACTGCTCGATTCGTTCGGGGTCAAGAACCTGGCCACCCTTATCCAGGCGCCGGCCGAAGCGAAGGCGGTGATAATGCTCGAATTCGACGAGGGGTTGAACGAGGCAGGGGCGAAGATGTCCGCCCTGCTCAAAGAAGCCGGGCGCAAGAGCATGATGTTCAAGGACCAAACGCTGATCGAAAAGATATGGGCGGTTCGGGAGAGCAACCTCCTGCGGATAAAGCATGAACTGGAACGGCCAGAGCTGAAATTCCTCTCGTTCATCGATGACCTGGCGGTTCCGCCGGACCGGCTCCCGGCGCTGATCGAGAGACTGAACGCGATCTTCCGAGAGGAGGGTGTGCAGGTGATCATGTATGGCCATGTTGGCGAGGGAAACCTGCATGTCAGGCCTTACATCCACAAAGAGGACTGGGAAGAGGTCACTAAACGCCTGGCCGATAAATGCTTCCGAGCCGTGCTGGATAATGACGGCACGATCACTGGTGAGCATGGAATGGGCCGAAACCGGTCCAGGTACCTCTGCGATGAGTGGGGCGAGAATGCCTGTGAATATTTCCGTGAGATCAAACAGATATTCGATCCGCAGGGGATAATGAACCCGGGCGTGGTGTTCACGGATCGATATCTCACCGATCATCTGCTATTCTGACGACCCTTGGAACATCGGATGGTGCGCCGAATTTTCAAAACCCGATATTGAGAGGCGTAACTAATTAACCCCTCATACCTTCGAAAGAATGCGGAGCAATATAGTATTGCCGATTTCTAACCTGATCAATAGCCGTGCCAAGATCATATTCTTGACACTGATAGTCGCCGGGGTATCGGTGATGATATCGGCAATGGCCATGGCGTTCACCATCGAAACGAACGAATCGATGGGCCTGTACGTCGTGGAATCGACGATTCTCAGCGTAGGCATGGTGATGCTCTGCATGGGCATGATCCTGATGAGGAGCGGGGAAAAGATATTCGGGACAAGTATCAGCGATGCGGAGAAGCAGAGGATGCATGACGAGATGCACGATCTGGTCATGTCCGAGATGCGCCTTTCCCCAAAGGACCTGGAGATCCAGAGATCCGTGAAGGAATCGAATGACGAGCTCTTCAAGTGAGTCTCGACCGATCGTCGTTCCTTTGATGCTGTAGTGAAAATTTTCAATTCCTCCCAACGAGGATGTCCAGACCAGCAAGGTGCGAGCTCAGTTCATCTGACGGCGTGCCGATCTTTTCCAGGATCTCTTTGGGATCGCTGTTTCTCAGGAAGAAATACAGCGTAGAATCGATGATCTTCACCGTGCTGATGCTGACATCGAAGTCGAACAGGGGAGGGTTTATCTGTTTCCTTATCTGGTATTTCGTTATCGTGTTCAGGAAGTTGCTCATGTCGCTGGGCCGGACATCCTCCGGCCGGTGATGGATCCGGACGATCGCCTGCTGGATGTCCGCTCTCTTGAACCCGTCCATTATCTTATCGAAATCTGTACTCAGTAACACGATCAGAAAGTAGAACGGTATGTAAAGCGGGATCCGGTCGCTCGTCCTCCGGGAGGATTCTGCAAACGATTCCAGCGCCCTCAGGTGCCGAGAGGAATAATCATCAAGCTTCTTCCTGATTGCATCCGCCAGGTGGCATTCGAGTATCCTAACCTTCTGCGGAGAAGATTCAGTGACCCCGGCGCAAAGACACGAACGGTTGCACAGCTCTTGGAGCACCCCGATGCTATCGAAGGAAGAATCGATGATCTTGTTCTCCACCTCGGAGAAATCAACGTTCAGGATGTTTGACCCTTTCTCTATGACCCGATGGAAATCATGGTCATCCCAGGGTTCGACCGCGACCTCGACCACCCGGTCCTGAAGGTCCCCGTTGAACTGGATCAACCGGTTACGTTCGCGCCATATGCCGAGGATGACGAACCGTATGCCCAGCTCCTGAAAGATACGGAGGTCATAAGCCAGTTTTTCCTGAACCTCTTGGCCAAGATAATGGAAGTTCTCCAGGACGATATATTTGTTGAAATTGATCTCATTCAACAGCTCTGCCACGTCCGCGGCCAGGTTCAAATTATACTCGATAGTCCGAAATTCCTGGGTTTTGGACCTTTCTCCCCCTTTGGTGGCCTCGACTCCACCACCCAGGTCGGCGATGATAGGGATCTTCACTTTTGTCGAGACCTTGGAACTCACCGTGCCGGAATCGGTCGTTTGCTCCGATGATTCGGTCATGATTTGAACACCGCTATGTCGTAGTATGGAGGCATAGACATCCTTCTTTTCGGTGTCTGGCGCGCATTGGTACACCAATTGGGATTCGGGTCTGAGCTGCTTGTTCAACAACGATGTCTTACCTTGTTTTGACGAGCCATACACGATGATCTGTTTTCTTGATTCCAGCGCTGCCCGGAAAGATCCGTCCACCTCTTCCCGCTCGATGTATGACTCGACTAGCCCGCTCGAGACTCCGAACACATTTTGAGTTTTGCTCATTTTCCCCACGATGATATCATAGAATTGAGAGGCCTTTTAATGATTATGAACGCCGTTCCGAATGTACTATACCCTCTTTATCCAGGGAACTACCCCCTGGCCACCTGCCACCGCCCTACCGTTGCAGGCGAATTCGCGCCAGTTCCACATAGGACCCGGAATGCCAAAGACAATGTCCTCCACATTACACTTAACCTTGCCAGTCGAATCGACATAGACAAAGCTTTTTAAATGGAGGCGTAATGGCAGCGGTATGATTATTCGGGCCGATTCGATTTCACGCGCCTTCAACGCTAAGGAAGTGCTACGTTCGGCCACCTTACAGATCAATGAGGGCGACCGGGTCGGGCTCGTGGGAAGGAATGGGGCTGGCAAGACCACGCTTTTAAAGATCCTCATGGGAGAGCTCAAGCCAGACACAGGAGAGATCTCCATACGGGCGAGGAAGATCTGCTATCTGTCGCAGTTCGCTCAGGAAGGCGGCCCGGACAAGGTGGAAGACCTCTTGAACAGCACCTCCACCTCGACCCAACAGGAAAAAAGGATGGCCGAGCTGGAAAGGATGATGGTCGAAGGCCCGGAGAGTGGCGGCATGGACTGGGATTCGCTCATGGAAGAGTACAACTCCCTCCATGAGGAGATGGCCAAGTCCAGCTCAAAGGGGAACGGTTCAAAAACCAAGGAAGCTCTGGAGTCGGTCGGCCTGGACCATATGACCGACGGTCTAATGTCGGAAATGAGCGGGGGGGAACGAACCAAGGCCCGCATCGCGCAGATCCTCATGCAGGCAGGGGACGCGGACCTGATCGTGCTGGATGAACCGACCAGCCATCTGGACATCGACACCGTGGAATGGTTGGAGGAGTATCTCATGAACATCGGCTCGGGGCTCCTGATCGTGTCCCACGATCGATATTTCATGGACCGGGTCGCCAACCAGATCGTCGAACTCGAAGGGGGGGTCACGAATCAGTATTCCGGCAACTATTCCCAGTTCGTGGAAAAGAAGGAACTGGAATATGAACGGCTCAAAATTGCGGCCGAGAAGTATAGTACGGAAAAGGACCGCCTGGAGAAGATGGCGGAGCAACAGCATGCCAAGCTATGGTACAAGTCCACCCATAAGGTCACACTCAAGCGCATAGACCGGATGGACAAAGTGGAACCTCCTCGGGAGGACCGAGACATCAAAATGAAGATCGACAGTGCCAGCCGGGGCGGGAGGGAGGCCATCAGGGCCAAGAACGTAACGGTGGAACTGGGCGGGAGGAAGATAATCGACTCGCTGGACCTGGACATAGAGGTGGGCGACAAGGTCGGCATAATCGGCCCCAACGGCTGTGGAAAGACAACATTGATCAGGGCCGTGATGGGAGAGATCGGCCATTCGGGTGAACTTTGGGTCGCTCCGGGGGCCAAGATAGGTTACTTTGCCCAAGGTCATGATCACCTCAACCCGGATATCAGCGCAGAGCAACAACTGCTGTTGGACCTCGGTCCGGACGAGAAGCTTAGAGCCAGGAGCCTGCTCGCCAGGCAGATGATAACCGGTTATGACGCCAACCGGCCGATCAGGACATTATCGGGAGGGGAGAGGGCAAAGGTGGCGTTGGCCTCCCTCATCGCGGAACGGCGGAACCTGCTGGTATTGGATGAGCCCACGAACTATCTGGACATCCCCTCCAAGAACGCGGTCGAATCGGCCTTGGCAGAATATTCTGGGACCATGGTGGTCGTGACCCATGACCGTTACTTCCTGGATGCGGTGTGCAATAAGATCTGCGAGATAAGGGACGGGAAGGCCAAGGTGTTCCCAGGAACTTATACAGAGATGAAGGGATCGAAGACCTTCCACGAGGTCGTGATGGAGGAGGCGGCATTCTACAAGGTCGTGTCATCTTTCACCGAATGGACCTCTAAAAGGACGTTCAAACCAGGGGACAAGGTATCGGTGGCACCGAGCGAGATGCCCCTATTCAAATGGGCCTTCGACAATGGTAAATTGAAGAAGATTCAGGGGTCGGAGAAGAAGAAAGTTCAGTTGTGAGAACAGTCTCCCTCCGGGGTATATTTATTATTTGGTACTGCTATTAATCATATTGAAGGCCGAAAATCGCAGACCCATTCATGAATCTCAGAACTCGGAAATTAAGACTATACGCTTAAAATATCTTGAATTAATTAATTTAACCGAAGGACCGAGTCACCTTCAGGTCAGGAATAATATTGTTCGATGTGCTGGTCGTAGATGATGAAGAGGGCATTCTCGAGGCGACCAAAGATTACCTTGACCTGAATGGCACTTTCAGGATCGACACAGCGACTTCGGCCAAAGAGGGGCTGAAGCTCATCGCCAAGAAACAATATGACGTCATTGTCTCCGATTATCAGATGGATGAAATGAACGGCATAGAGTTCCTCAAGGTCCTGAGGAAGGCGGGGGACCGGGTGCCATTCATATTGTTCACCGGGCATAGCCATAGGGAGGTCGCGTTCGAAGCGCTCAACTGCGGGGCCAACTTCCTCGTGATCAAGGGCGGGGAGGAGGACGAGACCAGCTTGGCCGAGCTGGTCATGGCAGTCAAAGCGATGACAGAACGTCGCATGGAAGAGATCGCCCTCAAGCGCAGCCTGGAGCGCTTCAAGCGCATCTACGGCGAACTGCCAGTGGGCATCGAGATCTTCGATAAGGATGGAGTGCTTTCGGACCTGAACGATGCTGCGCTGGTGATCTTAGGCGTATCGGACCCGAACCAAATGAAGGGACTGAACATATTCCGGGACCTGGAGCTCTCTGATGAGGCGAAACGCCGGATCAGACGTGGAGAGTCGGTCATTCACACCTCGACCATCGATCTGGACCTATTGAAGAGGGCCCATGGGGTACAATCTGACCGTTCTGGAATGGTGTACGTGGAACGCATGATAACGCCATTGGCAGGTGTTGGGGCCTCGAACGACGGGTTCTTCATGCAGATCCGGGAGATCACCGAGAAGATGCACGAGGAGGCCCAATTGCGGTATCAGGCCTACCTCATGCAGAGCGTGCGGGATGCCATCATCGCCACCGACAGCGACCACGTCATTAACTCATGGAACGCGGCGGCAGAGCGCCTGTATGGATGGAAATCCGATGAAGTTCTGGGCAAGAGCGCAAAGGATATCCTGCGCACCCATAGCGCTGCTGAATCTTCTGAGGAAACGTTCAGAAGGCTGGAGTCCAACAGCAGCATGGTCGGTGAAGTGAGACAGATACGCAAGGATGGCGTGGAGATCGATATGGAAATGACGGCGATCGCCCTCAAGAACCGAAATGACCGAGTTACCGGTTATGTCGGAGTGTTCAGGGACATCGCCGAGAGGATCAAATCACGCAATGACCGGGAGCGGTCGTTCTCATTGCTCAAGGCCACATTGGAATCGACCGCCGATGGGATCCTGGTGATCGACAATGAAGGAAGGATGACCGCCCACAACGACAAGTACCTGGAGATGTGGGGCATCCAATCCGAGGGGTTGGCTGAGGCCAAGGAAAGGGATATGCTTGGCATTCTGGTGAGACAGGTGCGGGACCCGATAGGCTTCACCTCGGTGATCGATCATCTGAAGCAACAGAACAATCATATCAGCCATGACGACGTCGAATTGCTCGATGGTCGCATCTTTGAACGATATTCCAGACCGCAGAAATTGGGCGAAAATGTTGTCGGAAGGGTCTGGAGCTTTCGTGACGTCACCAAGAGAAGACGGGCAGAGGAGAGACTGAGGGATTCAGAAGAGATGCTCCGTTCGATTTTGAACTACTCACCGGATGCCATCAACCTCATCGATATGGATGGGACGATAGTCGAATGCAACCCGAAGGCGATCGAGCTGACCGGCCTGACCCGCAAGGACGAGATCATCGGCCATAACATCCTCGAGGCCATCTCGCCGGACGAACGGGAATGCATGATGGAGAACATCAAGGAGCTCATAGCCGCGGGCAACACAAATCGTCTAGAGTATACCTTGGTGAAATCCAACGGAGAGCCCTATTTCGCTGAAGTAACCTCGTGGGCGGTCAAGGACAAGATGGGAGACCCTGCTCTTCTGGTCTCGATGACCAAGGACATAACCGACCGGAAGATGGCGGAGGAAGAACTGAAGAAGAGCCAAGATAGGCTTCTTGCTGCCCAACGCATCGCCCACTTTGGATATTGGGAATATGACATGGAAACCAATAAGCTGTACCTGTCCGACGAGGTCTACGAGATCCTCGGATATCAACCTCAATGCTTTGAGGCCACACTCTCCAAGTTCATCCAACATGTCCATCCTGAGGAAAGGGAGTTGGTGAAGAATGTCTTCGAGGAATCGGCCAGGGCGATCAGCGATGTCGAATCCGAGTTCCGCGCGTTGAAGGCGGATGGCACTGAGATATGGTTATATGACCGGTCGAAGCCGGTCCTGGGCTCCTATGGGAAGCCCAAGATGCTCATCGGGACTCTGGCCGATATCACCGAGCGCAAGCGCATCGAATCTAATATCCAGCTGTCGAACCGGAAGCTTAACCTTCTGGGAGCGGTCACCCGTCATGACGTCCTGAACATGCTTACAGTGCTCATGGGCAACATCGAACTGGCATCCACCATAGTTACGGACGAGAAGACCAAGAAGTACCTCAATCGCTCGAAGGATGCGGCCTTGGTGATACAGAAACAGATGGAATACACCCGTTCATACGAAAAACTAGGTTCGAAAGGGTCCGATTGGATCAACGTCAGCAAGGTCCTGAGGTTCAACATGCCCCACCTGAACCTGAACGGTACGAGGGTGAAGATAGAAACCGGAGGCCTGGAACTCTACGCGGATAACATGCTCGACAAGGCGCTGAGCAACCTCATGGAAAATTCGGTGAGGCATGGGTTGAAGGTCAAGAACATCACCATCCGATACCAGGAGGACGGCTGCGACCTGAAACTCTACGTCGAGGATGACGGGGTAGGCATCGCTGAAGAAGAGAAGGAGATGATATTCCGGCGCGGTTATGGGAAGCATATCGGTCTCGGCCTGAACCTGACCCGAGAGATCCTGGGAATAACCGGTATGACCATCCGGGAAACCGGAAGGCCGGGAGAAGGGGCTTGCTTTGAGATCAGCGTCCCGAATGGCAAGTTCCGCTTCCGGGTGTCCGAAATGGCCGAGGCGTCCACCGAGCTTATGGAAAGGTCCAGTGGGGTGTCCGGCTCCGAACATAACGCCTAAGGCAACGCGGCCGTCCCGGCGATCCGCAATTTCCCGCCCTCAAGCTGGGTTAGCACCACCCTGGCACCAGGCGGATGGATCAGGCCCTTTTCCAATGAAAGCGTCAACACCGGTTTCTTCCAATCATTCCCATTGTCCACACCTACCACCCGGGCCGGCAGGAACTGCATCCAATGGCAAACATGGAGGACCGTGCCTTCCTTGATGGACGATGGCCAGTACTTGACCAGGTCAGCCTTCACCTTCAACGTTGTCTCAACCTTGATGGCCTCATCATTGGTAAGGACGTAGCCCCTGTCCAGCTCATCTGCCTCGACCCCTTTCAGGGCAAGGCCCACCCGATCGCCCCGGTAGGCCACATCAAAATCGTCGTCATGCTTCTGGATCGATCGCACCAGTGCCGACTTGGCAGTCGGGAGGACCTTGAGCGTCTCATGCTTCTTGATCCCGCCGCTGGCGACGTAACCGAGGATGACCGTTCCGACCCCTTTGACATTGAAGTGGTGATCGATCGGGATGACCCCGACCTTGCTAGGAGCAGCATCAGGCTGCATCTTGGCCGCCATGTCGAGCAGCATCTCCCTGATCTCCACCGGGTTGTTCTCGATGTACCGGTACTTCTCCAGCCTGGTCCCCTTGATGAAAGGCGCGATCTTGTCGGCGGTAAGGTAGTTACGCAGAATGAAGAAACCTTGTTCGATCCCGGCACAATCAAGCATGAGGATGCATTCACCCAGTTGAGCGTTTATCTCGTCTACCACGACCAGCGCCAGGTTGGCCATCGAAACGGAATAGAAAAGGGAGTTGATCCTCTCCGGATATTTCGTCGGTTCGATCAGAGTGACCGTGTCCTGGTCCTTCTTTATGTCATAAAGAGTGATATCGGTGGAAGTCCCCTTCTTGGCCAGGTCCTTGGCGTAATCTATCGGCCCGATCATAGCGACATTGAGATTTCCCATGCCGGCGAATATGGAAGATGAGTTTAATGGTTTTTGCCCATTATCGATGTTGGCTAGGACGAAGTAGATGGTTGAACCGAGGCCCTAGCGAATCTCGCTATATGGCATCGGGACAGTCGATTTTATGACCGGTAATGACCATTGTTCCCATTGGCGGTGCTTTATCCTGTTGGAAGAGGTCGATCTGGGCAAGAAGCTGGATGACAAGGAGTTCTCCAAGCAGATGGAAAGGCTTACTCCAGAGATCGGCGAGATGCAACGCTTGGCCCGGTATGCCAAGAAACCGATCGTGGTGGTCTTCGAGGGTTGGGATACGAATTGCATGAGCAAGGTCATCAACGATTATATCAGATGTCTGGACCCTCGCGGTTTTGACCTGTATCCGATCGGTAACCCCACTGAGGAAGAGTCGGCAAGGCCTTTCATGTGGCGTTTTTTTATCAAGACCCCAGAGAAGGGCAGGATTGCCATCTTCGACCGGTCATGGTATTCGAGGACGCTCGAGGAGAGGGTTCCAGAAAAGAAGGAAGATAAGGTCCCCCCCAGGGCGCTGGAGGAGATCAATGATTTCGAGCGCCAGCTTGCGGCCGATCACTGCACCATGATCAAGTTCTTCCTTCAGATGAGCAAGAAGGAACACCATAAACGTCTAGAAAAGGCAGAGAAAGGGAACGGCAGGCGCTGCCTGTTGGTCCAGGATGGATTGGTCCATCACAAGGAATATGAGAAGTATCTACCTATGGTAGAGGATGTCCTGGAAAGGACGGACAGGCCGAACGCATCTTGGACGATAATTGAGGCAGAGGATGACAACTATGCCCTGGTGAGGGTCATCGAGGCGAGTATAGCCACGATCAAGGCCACCCTCGAAAAGAAGAATGGAAACGGTTGGGCGCCTATGCCGGATGAGACCAGATATCCATTTGGAACGACCACTCTGAAGAACCTTGACCTTTCCGTCTCGATCGATCCTACCGAGTACAAGGAACAGCTGAACAAGATGCAGCAAAAGCTGGGAGATCTCCAATGCCGGATCTTCAAGCAGAAGATACCTTTGATCATTGCGCTGGAAGGATGGGATGCGGCCGGAAAGGGGGGCGACATCCTGAGACTCACGGACAACCTTGATCCGAGAGGATACCGAGTGGTGCCCATCTCCGCCCCGAACGACCTCGAGCTCAGCCATCATTACCTGTGGCGCTTCTATTCCAAATTTCCCGAGGCCGGGCATGTGGCCATATTTGACCGGACCTGGTATGGACGGGTGCTCGTGGAAAGGGTGGAGAACATCACTCAGCCTTCGGACTGGAGGCGGGCCTATACGGAGATAAACGAAACCGAGGAGATGTTGGCCGATGGCGGTTCCGTGCTGGTGAAGATGTGGCTGCAGATTGACAAGGTAACTCAACTTAAGCGCTTCCAGGAGCGCGAGTCCGATGAGATGAAGAAATGGAAGATCACCCCGGACGATTGGAGGAACAGGGAGAAGTGGGACCAATACGAGCTCGCGGTGGAAGAGATGCTGATGAGGACCTCGACCAGGAAAGCCCCGTGGACGGTCGTAGAATCGAACGACAAATATTATTCAAGGATCAAAGTCCTCCGGACGGTCATCGAGGCGGTCGAGAAGAGACTGGACTAAACCGGGGCAAGCATATCTCTCGTTCTGTAAATGGTAGCTAGATCTACATCGTGACAAACGATAATGATAGGACGATTCCGATCATATGCGGGTCGAATGCCGCGACTAATGATCCGCTAAGGACCGCAAGTATATCATAGGAGGGCGTGTTGGTGGGACATGGCGCACAGCCCCGGCATTATGTTAGACAGTCAGGTGAAAGGACGATTCAGGCCAGTATATTGCCAGGAAAAACGAGATATCTGCCGGACAAAGAAGTGCCAATCATACGATGCGCACAAGCAGAAGTGTCTACTCCTCAATATCGAACTTAACTGAACGGCCATTATGCCGTTTGGGCTTTTCTGGATCACTTTTACGAGCGGCGATAAGAGATTCCTCTGGTCATCATCAATCCGTTTTAAAAGGCTAGCTCCTCGGAAGGAATTGTTGTAACGGACAAAAATCTCTATAACCGTCCAGAATACGGCCTCCACTAGGGGATGGGTACAATAGTTGGGTTCCACCGTGGGGAGGACAAAAGGAACCAGGCCGTTCATGACATGAAAGCCTTCAAGCTGGTCGTGTTGTTGGGCCTCATCTCGCTCTTCATAGACATGACCGGGGATGGGTACTATAGTGTGGTAGGCCCATATCTTGGAACGTTGGGCGCCAGCGCCGCGATCATCGCGGTCATCGTGGGGATCGCCGGATTGGTGGCATATACCCCGCGACTGGCCTCCGGTTGGTACTGCGACCACACTGGCCACTATTGGAACATAATGATCGTGGGCCTGATCATCAACTTCCTTGCCGTACCGGTGCTGGCGTTGGCAGGGCACTGGGAACTGGCGTTCGGGGTCATCATCTTCGACCGGATGGGAAAGGCCCTCAGGTCCCCGGCGAGGGATGCCATCATATCCCATGCGGCAAAAGGGATGGGAGGTGCGGGACGGGCTTTCGGACTTCACGAGGCGATGAGCGACATCGGTTCCATGGTCGGTCCGATAATCGTTGCGGTCATGCTCCAGGCCAACTATGGCTACTCAGCAGCCATCGGTGTCCTGACGGTACCCGCCCTGTTGGCCGTGATAATCGTTTTCCTGACCATGCGATGGTATCCGCACCCCATCGAGCTGGAAACCCCCTGTCCGGTCGCGAACCAGGATAGGCAGGTGAAAGCAAAGCTTCCGGCCCTGTTCTGGATCTACATGTTGGCGGTAGGGTTGGTGGCCGCCGCTTTCATCGATTTCCCTTTGATATCCTTCCATATGAGCAACGAGGACCACCTGCAGATGTTCTGGATCCCGGTGCTTTTCGCCGTCGCGATGGGATTGGACGCCATAAGTGCGCTCGTCTTTGGCCATTTCTTCGACCGCATCGGAATGACCGCGATCGCGGTCGTTTTTGCGATCGCAGCATTCTTTGTCCCGCTCGTCTTTGGCACGGATCCGATGTTCATGGTGATCGGGATCGCCCTTTGGGGAGTTGGACAGGGTGCGATCGGGTCGATCCTGAGAGCGGGGGTCTCTGAACTCGTTCCCCAGAACAGAAGGGGATTGGGCTACGGCATATATGCCACCATCTTCGGAGTGTTGTGGTTCCTGGGCAGCGCCGCGACCGGCATCCTATATGTGATCAGCGTTCCGCTCATGATCGCGACCTCTGTGATGGTACAGTTCGTGGCCGTTTTCATCTTCATCTATATCCAGAGGGAGCTGCGGAAACATCCTGATCTCAAGTGCATTGCCTAATGCCATCGGTGCTGGTGGAGAGCCAGAATTCTCATTCATACCATTGAAGATGGGGGATCATACATCTGACCTAACAATTTAAGGGTCTCTGGGAGTCACAGATGGCCTAGACCCGGGAATTCCAGATAGGAAATCGGTGAGACTTTTTCTGCCGCTGGGGAAATCCATTGTGAATGATGTCTTGAACGGTTCTCGCCATGAGCGACCTTTCCCAAGAGTATTTTGAAACGTTTTGGCACGGCCGGCGGTTGCAGTAAGTCACGTGGTGGTCCATATTTCGAGGATCATCTCGCTAGCCGGCCGCGCCTTATGCCATCGACCGATTACGGTTAAACGGCTTTCGAGACAGTTATCAACGAAAGGAAAATCACTCTTGGTGGCCAGGTTTTGGCAAAGAGGACGCCGTCGCCCCCTGGGAGGAGGGGTAGGTCGAGCAACGACGGCGCGATATATTCTAGCACACCGTCCGATAAGATATTTTCCATTCCTAACGAATGTAACGGTCCAATAGATTGGGCGTTGCACGTGGAGATCAATGGCTGGAGACTTGCGCTCCATATATCAGGGTAGGCAGGCCGGGGAACATAGATGGCAAAATTTCTGTAATCCGGCCTTGCCTGTGGACAGGATATCTCCCTGGTTTGATATACCTGTTTGACGGGTTCGAATTTCTGATAATCAATATCACCACACTGGCGGGGAATTTGTGATCATGCGAAGGTCGAGACACCTGGTTAGATCATGCCCAATATTTAGCCCGCGGCGCATTAGCACGGTCACTGGTTAATCGTCGCCTCAATAGCGGGCGCCGCACATTTACACGAGTCAGTGGTTAGATATATGAAAAGCATAAGTCAACCATCACAAGAATCTGGGAAATGACCTTCCGGGCTGAATATCATTGGCAATGTTAACTCATTGCTCGTTTTGGGCCAACTATTTTATTGTCCGAGACTAATGGATTCCGGGGGGCGGACGA
This sequence comes from Methanomassiliicoccales archaeon, assembly GCA_036504055.1. Classification (NCBI taxonomy): domain Archaea; kingdom Methanobacteriati; phylum Thermoplasmatota; class Thermoplasmata; order Methanomassiliicoccales; species Methanomassiliicoccales archaeon. The sequence continues at coordinate 91,671 of DASXVU010000036.1, forward strand.
AGTTGGATTCCACCAAAGTATTTAGTGAATTAAAGCTAGATCTAAAGAGCCTTCTACTCGATGTCAAGAAAGAACATCTGGAAAAATTACTGGATAACGCGATCGAAGCAAAGGTTGCTAGAATGAACCAAAGGGAGATCAAAGGGTTCTTGGTCGGTATGTTGTTGAAACCCGAAAACTTCTCGATCGAGGACATTGTGGAAGCATTGGAATTTCCTGGAACCGAGATCTCACTAAGCTCACTTTTGGAAGAGCCTTCATCTGAGGAGGAAATGAAAAAGCCAGTCATTTCCGAGTACCCTGGAGATAAGTTCAAGAGCGCAACAGAAGTGCAATTACCGGCAGAAAAGAAAAGCAAATCCGCAAGGATTGATGTGGCGATATTAAGAAAGGGGTTACTTGGGAGCAACCTTACGGCGTTCGAGCTCAAGCTCAGCTCACAACGAGGGGAGATCTTGAAAGCATTCTCTCAAGCCCAAGCATATCTGGAGTTCTGCGATGAAGCCTGTGTAGCCATATCTCCCATCGTCTATGTCAAACAATATGAGCTTGTTAGAAGCCAGATGGATGAGCACAAGAAAATAGGCGTCTGGGTAGTCAACAAAAGGAAAAAATTGGCTGAAATCAGACCCATACCATATGTGGGAATAGAGAACAAAGGAAAGAAAGAAGTGATCCGTTTCATTGAAGGTGATTCAGTATCCAAGAAATGACACGAACTGTTAGGCAAAGTAAGGGTTCTCTAATGAAGGTCGTAGAAATGGCACTTCCGAGACCTCCCCCTTTGGCCTGATCACATCAAAATCAAGCTTTCGTTGATTCGGTCTCCACATGCCGAACATTATCCATCCTCGGATTCAGGAAATAGCCCTTAAATAACAATTTAATGGCTTTAACTAGTGTGGAAACGGATGATATGCCAGCAGGTGAAGGGGCCGATCCATTGATCGGCGATGTATCGGCATGCATCATGGACCTTCCACATATACGGGTAAATCTGCAGGACATCATCGAGGTCCCAAAGATCCAATCACTTATTGACGATTTCTACAAGCTGACCAATATCGGATTGGCCATTGTAGACCTGGAGGATAACATACTCGTCAGCGTCGGTTGGCAGGAAATATGCTCTAAGTTCCATCGGGTCCATGAAATAACGAAAGCCAACTGCATGGAGAGCGATCGTTATCTGACCCAGAACGTGAAGGACGGAAAATTCCTAGCCTACAGATGCAAGAACAACATGTGGGAGGTCGTCACCCCGATCTATGTCGGGGGGAAGCACATGGGAAACCTGTTCATCGGACAATTCTTTTTCGACGACGAGCCCATCGATATCGATCTGTTCAATGGAAACGCGGAGAGATATGGCTTTGAAAAAGGAGCCTATCTAACCGCCTTGAGTCAGGTGCCACGGATCAGCAGGGAGAGGGTCAATGACCTGATGAACTTCAATGTCAAACTAACTTCGCTTATTTCTCTCCTAGGTTACTGCAACCTAAGACTGATCAATGATAATAATGAGCGAAAGGTAATCGAGAAGGCCTTCCGGGAGAAGGAGAACGTCATTGACCGCATACTGTCCGCCGATCCAAATGGCATACTGATCTGTGATATCGACAATGACCAAATTGTATATCGTAATCCAAGGAGCATCGAACTGCTGGGCCATCTCCCGGAAGATATGAGATCGATCTCCGATGTGATCAAGGCGAGGGTCTATTCCGAAGACACATGGAAGATCGATAAAGCGATCTCGGAGATGAGAGATCTCAAGGATTACGAGACCAACGAGACCGAGATCAGACTCCTCAACCATATGGACCAATGGATATGGGCGCATCTGTATCTTGTCCCCTTCACGAGGAATGAGAACGGTGGGTTGACCCAGATACTATTGGTCATGCAGGAAGTGACCGAGCGTATCATGGCGGAAAAAGAGATGTCCCTTCAGCTTGAAGAGATATTCAGGACCAACGAGCTACTGACCGAGACCACCAGGGAGTTGAGCAAGAGCGAGAACGCGCTAAGGAAGGCCAACGACCAGCTGAACATAATGAACACGATCACCCGTCATGACGCCATGAACCAACTCATGGTCATCCAAGGATTCGCGACCCTCTTGGAAGGGGGTGACCTCCCCCCTAAGTATGCTGACTACGTGAAAAAGATGACCAGATCAGTCCAGGCCATCCAGGAGCAGCTGGAGTTCGTCAAGATCTACCAGGACATCGGCGTCAAGGCTCCGACATGGCAGAATCTGAACGATTGCGTCCAAAATGCAAAAAGAACGCTGACATTGAAGGACATGGAATTGCGGGAGAAGAACCTGGACATTTGGATACTGGCGGACCCGATGCTGCCCAAGGTGATCTTCAACCTGCTCGAGAATGCCGTCAGGCATTCAGGAGGAGCCAAGCTGATGACCGTTTCCGCTGAAGAAGCAGGGAACGTGCTCAAGATCGTTTTCGAGGACAATGGATCCGGAATAACGCCAGAGGACAAGGTCCACCTTTTCGAGCGGGGATTCGGCAAGCACACCGGGCTGGGGCTGTTCCTTATCAGGGAGATCCTGAACATCTCCAATATCCAGATCGTTGAGAACAGCGAACCAGGTAAGGGAGCAAGGTTCGAGATATCTGTGCCATCTGGTTCGTGGTGCAGCAACTAGGGGGCACATTTTTCACCATCTACCGATGATACGACCATGTCTGGGAACAGATAACAATAACTGTTAACATTTTTAATGCGACATAAACTAACCATACCATATCCCATGGGTTGTAACCGCGAGCAGGACAATACATCCACATCTGGGATCTGGCGACCGAAGCACGGGACGATTAGATACATGAAATCCCGGCACGCGAAGCCAGTCAAAAGAGACAAGCATAACCATATAAGTAAGTGTCAATATCGGACAACAGAAAAAGAGAAAACGTGAATTTAATGACAGCGACTTTCGAATCACTAAACCTTGAACCGTTCATCATGAAGGCCATCGAAAAGATGGGCTTTGAAGAACCGACACCTGTACAGGTAGAGACCATCCCCCTCATCATGGAGGGAAAGGATGTCATGGCCCAGGCCCAGACAGGCACTGGCAAAACAGCAGCTTTCGGTATACCTATCCTTCAGAAATTGACCTGCAGCAGGAAGCCATCGGCGCTGATCCTAGTCCCGACAAGAGAACTGGGCGTACAGGTTGCGGCGGAGATCAGCCGCCTGGCAGAGTTCATGAAGGGGGTCAGTGTCCTCCCCGTCTATGGCGGTCGCTCCCTTGACGAGCAATTCCGTGCATTGGAACGAGGGGTCGACATCGTCGTCGCCACCCCAGGCCGTCTGATGGACCACATGCAGAGAAGGACCATCGACCTGAGCGAAGTGCAATTCCTCGTTCTGGACGAAGCGGACCGCATGCTGGACATGGGTTTCATAGAGGATATCGACTACATCCTTTCCAAGTTGCCGAAAGAGCGCCAGTCCATGCTCTTCTCTGCCACTATCCCGGAACAGGTACGCAAGATCGCGGCCGAGCATATGCACGATCCCATACGTGTCATCATCAGCGAGGACAAGCTGGTCCTTCCGTCGACCAGACAGATCTATTTCAACATCGAGAGGAAGAACAAGATCTGGGCGCTCTGCCGTGTGCTGGACAAATATCAGCCGAAGGCAATGGTGTTCGCCCAGACGAAGATGATGGTCAATACGATCGAGCGCGTTCTGAAATCCTATGGTTATCCGGTCGCATCGCTCCATGGCGATCTGACCCAATCGAGACGTGAGAAGGTGCTGACCGACTTCCGTTCCGGCAAGATCATGATCCTTATCGCTACCGATGTTGCAGCCCGTGGTCTGGACATCGAGGACGTCACCCATGTCATCAACTTCGACATACCTGAGGACCCAGAGGTGTATGTCCACCGCATCGGTAGGACCGGCCGGGCAGGAAAGGAGGGTGTGGCCATCACGTTCATCACCGCCCGCGAGATGTACCTCCTGAAGAAGATCAAGGAGTTCGGCGTCGTGGAGATGAAAGAGGAACCAGTGCCTGAATCCGGACAAAAGGACGTGGTCAGAAGAGTGGTCGATTTCGAGGCATACTCGGACATCTTTGGAATGGTGAAGTTCCGTATCTCGCTGGGAGAGAAGGATCATATCCGTTCCATTGACATCGTCGATATCCTGTCCAGAAGGCTCAGGGTGAACGAGATGTCCATCGGCAACATAGAGATCCATGATGATTACACCGAGGTCGAGGTGCACAAGGATGGAGCATCCAAGGCCTTGGCCGGACTGCGCGCTATGGAAATCGACGGGAAGAAGCTACACGTTGACCTGGTCCCGGTCAAGAATTTCTAAAATCCATTAAAAAATGATTCCGGGGCGTCAAGCCCCGTAAGTGTTTTCTCTCACTTCTTCCGACCGGGTATGTTCACGTATTTCGACCAGCCGGTCTTCTTGCCTGGCTTCTTCGCCATACCGGTCAGGACGATGTCCTTCTTGAACAAACTTACCGCGATGAACATGGTCACGAATGCGAATATCGCCTCGTATGCAATCCCGGCGATCACGATGCCGGTGTTATCGAACATCAGCGACCGCATGGCTATCATGGGGTGCGAGAACGGTATCACGAATACCAGAATCTGCCCCACCAAAGGCAGCGTGTCGAAATCAGCGAATATCAGCACGAACATCGGGATCAGCGCCAGGAACGTGATCGGCATGGTCATTGACTGGGCTGCCTTGTAGTTCTTGGTGAATATTCCCAGCAGCATGCACAATGCCAGCGCCGAGATGAGCGCCAGGAACAGCGATATGCCGACCAATATGTAATCGAACAAGCCCAGGCTGATGCCGTACTTGCTGAGGTCGACCGCGGACGAGGCGTTCAGCGAGTTCATGTAATAGCCCATGCCGATCATGTAGATTATCGCCATGACAAGTCCGACAATGGCCGCACCCGCCAACTTACCGGCGACTATCGAAGACCTTCGTAGCGGCAAGGTCAGTAACGTCTCAAGGGTCTTGTTCTCCTTCTCTGTCCCCATGGAGGTGATGACCATGCTTCCGGCCATGATGACCACCATGACTATGATGAGCGGGACGATAATGCCTTGCGAGGCCATGACCGCTGATATCGCGGATGGCGATATGCCGCTCATCTCACGGCCTTTGAACACGGTCGTCTCGGACAGATACGTCGGGTTCAGGATGACCGCGGAGCTCACCGGGACCTTCTGATCGATAAGATAGGTGGACACATTGTGGTTCATCTGGGCCAATGACAGGCTCACGATGGAGGATTGTACTCCTTCAAGCGCGCCTGCACCTTTCATCATCCAATATATCTGGATGGCCGCTGAATGGTTGGCTGAGATAAGTTGGCTGAAATTGGATGGAATGACTATCAGTGCTGCTCCGTTCCCGGTATCGATCTTGCTGAGTCCTTCCTGGACCTTCGAAACGTCCGTTCCGTTGTATGAGTAGATGATCTTCGATGTACTGTTCAGGGCGTAGAAAGCTATCCCTGACAGCTCTGACTGGCTCTGGTCGATGACCCCTATGGCGGGTTTTTCCTGCAGGCTCTTCTGGGTTCCGCCTATGACACCTCCAAGAGAGGCGAACACCACCGCCATGATGATGATGGGGATCAAGGTGGCCGGCGTCAGCAGCTCCTTGACCTCCTTCTTGATAATATTACCAATACTGCTCATTTTACCAACCTCACGAACACTTCCTCGATGTTTGCCGCATCATATTTCTTCTTGAGCTCCGCCGGTGTTCCCATCTCGACGATGTGGCCATCGTTGATGAGCGCGATCCGGTCGCACATGAGCTCCACCTCCAGCATGTTGTGGGATGACAGCAGGATCGTCGTTCCTTCCTTTACTGTCTCCCTCACCGTGCGCCTGACCTCCTGGGCGTTCAGGACGTCCAGGCCGGATGTTAGCTCGTCGAGTATGGCTAGCTTTGGCCTGATCATGAGCGCCCGGGCCACCAATAGCCTCCGGGCCATGCCTTTGCTGTAGGTATCGACCTTATCATCGATCCTCTCGCCCAATCGGGCGATCTGCAGACCACGCTCGACCATGTGCTTCTGCGAGGCGCTCTCCCCAAAAAAGGCGGCTATGAAATCCAGATATTGTCTTCCGGTCAGGTTCTTGTATGCTCCCGCATCCTCTGGAAGGTAGCTGATGATCTTCCTAACCTCATCCGCCTTTGTGGCAAGATCGTACCCGTAAACGTTGATCGAACCTGATGTGATCTCCAGAATGGTGGCGAGGATCCTTAGAGTGGTGGTCTTCCCGGCCCCGTTCGGGCCGATCAGTCCGAAGATCTCCCCTTCGTTGACGTTGAACGAAATTCCCTTGACAGCGTTGATTCCGCCATAGCTCTTGACGAGGTCCTTTACCTCAATCGCGTACATTCTTCATCCCCATCGACCGTCCCCCGGTCGAATTGGAATCAGACCTGAGAACATTAACCTTTCCCTGGCATTGCATTGCAGAAACTGGAATCGAACTATCTCATCCTCTGGACCTTTCCACGATTGGAGGGACATAGCGGAAGAATGGTGTCCCTCATATGAGATCGGCTTGGTCAGCATTTTCATGAACTAATTCAGCTTTTCCAGGAAGCATGGGCGATCATCTCGACATCGTGGAACGAATCGGGATCGAGGTGTACGTGACCGGCATCGGCACCTTGGTCTCATATAATTCGGCTATCACCTCCAGGTGCCTTCCCGAAAATCGAACCGGGCAATGTTCAAATGGGTCATTCACTGGCATCGGACAATTACATCTTCAGCATGTCGCTCACAATTTCTTATCTTCAGTCCTACGCCATTTCGCACAATGCTGTCAGAACGTTGATGAAGGACTTGGGATATGCTATCGAAAAAAAAAGAATAAGTGATTTCGGGGCAGTGGCATCTTGCCAGCGCCCTTTGGTCATTTCTCTTACTTCGCCCTGGAGGTCTTCTTTGGCTGTCCTTGTTTCAGGGAGGTGAAGAAGTCGTGGTGCTCCTCCTCCTGTTCAAGGATCTGCTCGAAGATGAAACGGGTCGTCTTGTCCCCTTCCTTCTCCGCTACCTCCATTATCTCCTTGTATAGGTTTATCGCGAACTCCTCTGCAGCAATATCATTGTCGACCATCTCCCACATCTCGCCACCGACCTGGATAGGGGCGGGCTTGGTGGTGGGCACTCCTTCCAGATACCAGAGACGTTCGGCGATCTTCTCTGCGTGCTTCATCTCTTGTATGGCTATCTCCTTGAACTGCTCAGAGACCGCATAGTGCTCTACCCCGATCCACTGAACGTGCTGCCACATATACTGGATTGTTGCCTGGATCTCCGCGGCCAATCCCTTATTCATGAGATCCTTGAGCTTTTGTGATGCCATGTATGATATCTCCAATGGTCTTTCTGACCAATCGGAATATAACATTCTAACCTACGGTTAATATAGATTTTGGTTCTGTGAAATGTTATGCCAGATACTCATCGGGAGAGCGGGGGACGACCGTCCAGCTCTTGGTCCACCAATATGCCAGAGTGGACATGAGTGCGGTGGCCATCAGGATCACCGACACCGACCATATCATGATCGGAGGATCGAGACCGATCACATATGAGAATATGGTCGCCAGGGTGTTGGGCACCAGGAGGGCCGTCCCGAGGACGGTCATCCATGTCAGGGCGAGGACCATCCTATTGTTGATGACCAACAACTGATTGTTGTAAAGGGCTTGCAGCACGTCCATTCCGGAGACCAGTACCTCTGACATGTTCTCGGACAGCTCCACCTGACGTGCTACGTCCTCGCTCATGAGGTTCAGCCGCCCCAGGATCTTTTGGTTATCGTCGATCAGTTCTGCATCGCCAAAACGCAGCGAATTGATCACGTCCAACAGATGCCACAGGGTGCTGAGGTAGACTATGGTGGTATGCTTGACCTGGAAGATCCGCTTCCCCACGTCCTTCACGTGGATGCTCATCTCCGACAGTTCACCACCGACCGAGTCTGCATGATCCTCTATGAACCGAAGCTGGTCGAAATGGTCATTGCAGTTCTCGTCCAACAGCCGTATCAGGAAGAGGGTCCTTTTCTCCGACAGGGTCAGAGCGGGGCCCATTTTCTTCAGATAGGTGTCGGCATAGCGTGAGAATTGCACAAGATGGGATGCCGCCACCCCATGTATGGTGAGTATCAGATTGTCCTTGACCAGGAAGTATGACGGCTCGATCTCCGGGTCGGGCCTTTCCACTCTCACTGAAGGTATCCGCATGCCGAGCTCTGTCTCCAGGTCTACGTATTCTGAGAGCTTGTCGGACCGGAGAGAATCCAGCATCACCTTGGAGAAACCGAAGCCCAGAGCCACTTCATCGGCGTCCTCGATGTCCGACGCCGTGTGGTCCACCCATGTGAACGTTCCCAGCGCCACCATTTCGATGGCCTTCGACATGACCAGATCGTATTGCTTTGTGATGCCCCCGGAGGGCTGGACGCTCACCAATATGGTGGTGGAAACACCTGGAGTCGAGCGGGTCCCGTTGACGCGACATAGATCCCCGACCGGGATCGATTCCCGAACCTCATTCACGTCCATCCGATCCGCTCCATGATCATGTCAATTGGTGAACTCGTCCGCCTTTTTCGGAAGGTTGACCCGCTTCTTCACCCACCAATAGGCCAGGAGGGTGGAGTTCACCGTGGCGATGGTGATCACCCCCAGTGTCCACACCAGGGTCCGAAGGTCCACATTCAGGGCAAAACCGAAAATTGTGGCCAAGGTGTTTGGAACCAGGACGGCCGTGCCCAGGATCGTAAGCCAGGTCATGGTCAGCGACATCCGGTTGTTGAGGATCTGCAATTGGTTGTTGTACAACGACTGCAAGACCTCCAGACCGGATGCCAACACCTCGGACATGTGCTCTGACAGAGATATCTGCCTGTTCAGGTCATCCGCCAATAGACCGATCTTGTTCAGGACCTTCTGGTTGTCGGTGATCGTATCAGCATCGCCGTAGCGAAGGGAGTTGACCACGTCGAGGGTGCGCCAGAGGGTGTTCAGGTAAGTGATAAGCGAGTGTTTCATACCATAGATCTGTTTCCCCACCTGGGTCCGGGGCGAGCTCGGATCCACCAGGACCTGGCTCATCTCATCTGCCTGTTCCTCGATCTCCCGAAGCTGTTCGAAGTTCCTGGTGTTGTTCTCGTCCAATATGCGGAAGAGGGTCATGGTGAGCTTGTCCTCGGCCGGCATGACCTCCGGGAGCTTCTTCAGGTAAATGTCCGCGTAACGGGAGAATTGGACCAGCCTCTGCACATCGCTGTCATGGATGGTCAGGATGAGGTTCTTCTTGACCAGGATCAGAAGAGGGAACACTGTCAGCTCGAGGCCCCTGACCCGCACGGCCGGCACCATTATCCCCAATTCCGTCTCACGGTCCTCGTAGGCCGCATAATATCCTTTCAGCAGGGTCGGGACCAGGGACTCACCGAACCCGTACATGGTGGCGACGGCCGTTCCATCCTTTTCCAGATCGTCCACTCCGCAATTGAGCCATGAAAGGGTTGAGGAATATACCGTAGGAATGAAATCTCCGGGGATCTGGCTGGACGATTTCACCGGCCGATTGCTCCCCTGGGGAATTGAAACGCAGATGACCTTCGCTTTCCCCTTACCGTTCAGCTCCGCCTCGGGTGCCCCGTTCATCGGTCTTGCCGATGCGGCCTCGCCAGGTTTCGATCCGTTCTCCATTGACGTCCCTCCGCGTTTAAATATAAAGGCGACCTGGTATCCGGCAAGGGTGATATACCTTTTTTGGAGAGATTTCTCTATTTAAATTCTAGAATGTCCAGAAACTTCTGGAAAACATCAGTGCAATAGCTCCGATCTAGGTGGAGGAACGGGATCGCATTGTGGATCCCCTCGGCTATCTCAATCCTCTCGGTATCGGTAAGAGATGTTGCAGCCGCCTTCTCTCGAGACCATGCACGGCCCCATCGGGTGCTTAGGATTGCATGCCCTGCCGAACGCCGGACATTCCTTTGACTCTATCAGTCCACGCAACATTTCGGCGCAGCGACAGTTGCCCATGTCCTCCTTGACCTCTGGTGCGGTGGCGAGGATTTTCTCGTGAACGATGCGAGCGTTCTGTCCGTCGAACTCGGGACGAAGCTCTAGGGCGCTCTTGGGTAACATCGGGAAACCGCGCCAGTTCTTATCTACCGTCTCGAACACATCGTCGAGCATCTTGATCGCGATCGGGTTTCCCTCAGGTCTGACCACGCGGGAGTACTCGTTCTCCACCTCGGCCCTGCCTTCGCGGATCTGGGTCACCATCATATAGACTGTGACCAGGATGTCCAAGGGCTCGAACCCGGCGACAACTTGCGGAACATGCATATCCCGGGCGAACCTCTCGAAAGGCTGGGTCCCAATGATGGCAGCCACATGTCCAGGCTGGATCAGGCCATCAATCCGCACCTCGCCCATCCTGAACAATGCGTCCAGGGCAGGCGGGAGGATCCGGTGACAGCTCAAGAAGGTAAGATTCTTAGGTACCCCACTCAGAACCACCGAGGCGGTCGTCGGGCTGGTGGTCTCGAACCCTATGGCCATGAAGACGGCGTCCTTGACCTCCGGGGCGATGCGCAGGGCATCCTCCACAGAATATACCACCCGCACATCAGCACCCTCGGCCTTGGCATCCGCCAGCGATCCGATCGGCGTCGGTACGGTGAGCATGTCGCCGAAGACGGCGATGGTCACGCCGTTCTTCGCCAGTGTAATGGCTTCGACCACTTCCTTGGTGGTGGTGACACAGACCGGACATCCTGGCCCTTGTCGGATTCGTACGCCCACCCCCTTCAGCATCTCCTCCAGGCCGAACTTGACCAGAGTATCCTGATGTGTGCCGCAAACGTGCATGAACTGGAGGTCCAGATCGTATTTGCCGAGATTCTCGATGATCTTCTTGGCTGTGGCTTCCTCTCTGAATCGGAACATTATTTCTCCACCACCTTGATCGATGAAATCCTGCAGCTCTTGCCCTTGACCACCTTGACGCCGGCGCCGCACTTGGGGCAGGAAAGCTTAGGGATGCTGTTATGGAAAGACTCGTCTACATAGTATTCGGCCGGACCCTGGAAACCGCAGGTGGGGCATGAGACCTCGGCCTTTTCGTCCTCGAAGACCAAACTCGATCCCTCCAGCACCGTCTCCCTGGTCATGATCTCATAGGCGAAGGCGAGCTGGTCCTTGCCCAGATAGGTCATTTCCCCTACCACCAGGTTGACCTCTTCCACCTTCTCGATGTCATGCTTCGCCAGTTCCGCCATCACCGCGTCTAGGATGCCGGACATGACCGATACTTCGTGCATTGAAAATGCAAACGGGAAGGTCCTATTTATTTAGTTACTGGCGAAGGGCATTGGATTACGATGGAAAGCCACGCGGACATCTATCGATGTCGATTGACGCCGGAACAATTGCCAATGGTAAATGGTTCCATAGCAACGGCGTCAAATCGGCGGGATAGCACCGAACCTCAGCCAAGAGACCGACCAAATGCTAAATATTCCGAGCTATCAAATTCATTTCGATTACCATGGTGAAGGCCCTTCAGTTCAATTGCCCCTGCGGATTCAGCTTGATCACGCCGAACGGTATGGAAGAATTGATGAAACATGTAACGGCTCACAAATCGGACCGCCATCCAGATATGAACCTGAGCCAAAAACAGTTGGACTCGATGATCAAAGAGGTGGACATTGTGGTCATGGGACCAAAGAACGTAGGCAACATGCAGAAGGAGGAGACAGAGGCCTGGAGGGTCCAGGAGAGCATCGGGCGGCGGAGCCGCTAAAGTGAATGACGATGCCCCCTACCAGCATCATATCGAGCCAGGGACGAAGCGTGCGCCTTTCATCTGGATATTTAGAGGCTAAGAAACCTGAACAACGCTTTTATATCTCTAGTCCAATACGAATGACGGAATGCCAGAAGAAGAGAGGACGCGGGGCGAGATAATGCTCGAATCCATCATTGAGGGCAAGAAGATGGAGGCCTACGTCGAGCACTGTACAAAGGACATGCATGTCTGTACATTCTGCGGCATGATAGGCTATAAGAAGCAGCCTATGAGGCTGATAGGAAAGAAATGGCTCTGCATCGACTGCCTCCGCCAGCTCAAGGAGACCATGGAAACCATGGATCAATGGGAAGCGGAACTGCAGCTAGAGAAGGAAATGTCCAAGAAGATCGATGAGACGCTCGGGTTGTGAATCGACCTAGACGCTTTTTCGCTCATCATCATCTGGCAAGGATGCAAAATAGTCGCAGTGGACCTTTACTGAGCATCTGTCACATCGAGGACGCCGGGGAAGACATATCCTTTGGCCGAACCGGATCATGATCGCATTGATCTCGCACCATAGTTCCTTGGGTGCGATCTCCTTGAGTGCGACCTCGGTCTCATCCGGAGATACCGTCTTCACCAGACCGATCCGGTTTGATATCCTGTGCACGTGCGTATCCACGCAGATGGCTGGTATCCGGAAACCGTAGGAGAGGACACAATTGGCGGTCTTACGCCCGACCATCGGGAGTGTTAGCAGGACCTCGATGTCCGAGGGGACCGTGTCGCCGAATTCTAGGTGAAGGCGGCGGCATATCTCCTTGATCGCCTTGGCCTTGGCCTGGGGAAATCCAGCTGGGCGAACAAGTTCGATCAGCTCTTCCAGGTCGGCCGAGGCGATGGCGCCAGGCGAGTCGAAACGGGAGAAGAGAGCTTTGGAGGCGTTGAAGGTGTTCTGGTCCCTGGTACGCTGGGAAAGGACCGTGGAGATCAAAACGTGGAACGGATCCCGGGCCCAGACCACATCGATGTGCTCCATCGCCCCAGGATAGGCCTCGTCTATCACCTGCCCCTTCATTGACATCAATAGCGGTCTAATGCGTTTCATGATCTTCCCACCACCGCATGGCCTCGCCGATGGTGTACAACGACCCCCCTACTATGACAGTATCCTCCGGCCCTGATCTGGCCAACGCTTCCCCAATTGATGCCCCCACATCCTGGCAGACTGAGACGTCCTTGCAGAAGAGCATCATCGCATCCCTTACCTGTTCAGGGGAGAATGCTCTCTGGGTCTTCGGCCTGGTGGCGATGACCGAATCGGCTACTTTCCCGAACTCTGAAGCGATGCCTTCCAGATCCTTGTCGTTCAGCACACCCAGAATCACGGTGGTATGACCCTGCCGGATCTTCAGCAGCTCATCGACCGCCACCCTTGCACCCTCAGGGGTGTGGCTGACGTCGAAGATGATCAAGGGGCTTTCCAGAACCACCTCCAACCGTCCGGGCCAGACGACCCTGGACAATCCCAGGACGATGGACTCCTCGGTAATTTTGAGCCCTCTCTTCCTCAATTCGAGTGCAGCCTCGCAGGCCATTGCCGCGTTGGATGCCTGATAGGCGCCCAGGAGAGGCACCTGCGCCGTCCTTCCGATCGATGATAGATGTAAGCCGACTCCGGAACGGTCGCTTCCCATCGGTCTGAAGTAGAAGTCCTTGCCCAGCCGGGACAGGTACGTGCCCCTGTCCCTAGCGATAGAATCCAGGACCTTGAGCACCACCGGGTCTTCCTCGGCGGTGATCACGATCGCGGAAGGCTTGATAATGCCAGCCTTTTCGTAGGCGATCTTTGCCATCGTATCGCCCAGATAGGTCACGTGCTCCATGCTGATGCGCGTGATGACGCACACGTCCGGGACGATCACGTTGGTGGCGTCGAGGCGGCCCCCCATCCCGACCTCGATGACCGCAACATCTACCCCCTCACGGGCAAAATGCAGGAACGCAATGGCTGTGGTCACCTCAAAGAAAGTGAGAGGCCGGCTTTCGGCATCCGACGACCGATCACCTGCCGCACGTACCTCCTTGGCCAAGGCCACGACCTCGGCCTCGGAGATCATCTCCCCGTCGACCATGATGCGCTCCCTGAAGTCCACCAGGTGCGGCGATGTGTAAAGTCCAGTGCGCAGTCCGGAGGCTTGCAGGATGGACGAGGTCATGGCGCAGACGGAACCTTTCCCATTGGTCCCGGCAACATGGACCGAACGATACGCGTTCTGAGGGTTCTCCAGGTTGTTCAACAGTTCCCTGACCCTCCCCAGTCCCAGCTTGATGCCCATGTTCTCCAG